>CAMSWH010000028.1 GCA_947064765.1 uncultured Clostridium sp. | reverse complement strand
AAATTTGATGAACTATTTGGAAGCTTAAATGATACAAATAACTAAAACAAATGTTTTGAAAATATTGACTAGAAAATATCGTTTTGATATAATCAAGTCAATATTTTTTTATTATAAGTGAGGAATAGAATGAAATTCATACATATTGCAGACCTTCATTTAGACGCAAAATTCGACAATTTAGGACAAATAGAAGGAATACCAACTAAAAGAAGAATAGAACAAAGAAAAGCAATGAGAGATATTATAGATTATATCAAAGAAAATAATGTTGAAATACTGTTAATAGCAGGAGATCTATATGAACAAAATTACATAAAAAAATCAAGTATAGAATATATAAATAATTTGTTTTTAGAAATACCAAATGTAAAAATATTCATAGCACCAGGAAATCATGATCCATATATATCAAATTCATTTTATGCTACATACGATTGGGCAAAAAACGTCCATATATTTAAAGAAGAAATAGAAAAAATAGATATAGATGAAAAAACTCACATTTATGGATATGGATTTACTGATTTTTATTGCAAAGAATCAGAAATAGAAGAAATAAAAATTGAAGAGCCTAAAGACATAAATATATTACTAACACATGGAACACTTGATGGAGGCACAGAAGAAAGAGAATACAATCCACTTAAAAGTAATAAATTAAAAAAGTTAGGATTTAACTATATTGCTTTAGGACATATTCATAAACCATATTATAACGAAGAAAAAAATCAACAAATATTTTATCCAGGTTCAATAATAAGCTTAGGTTTTGACGAATTAGGAAAAAGAGGAATGCTAGCAGGAGAACTAAAAAAAGACTCCATAAATATTGAGTTTATACCAATAGACAAAAGAGAATTTGAAGAAAAAGAAATTGATGTAACAGATCTAAGTTCAAATGAAGACATACTAACAAAAATTGAAGAAATGCAATTAAATGATGAGAACTTTTATAAAATAGTATTAGTAGGAAAAAGATTTTTCAAAATAGATATAGAAAACATAAAAAAAGCATTAGGAATATCAAACATAATAAAAGTGAAAGACAAAACAAAAATAGGAGTAGACATTGAAACATTACAAAAAGAAAATAACATAAAAGGAATATTTGTAAGAAATATGCTCGAAAAACAACAAATAGAGAACTTAGATAAAGATTTTATTGAAAAGGCAATTGAAATAGGATTAGAGGTATTATAATGAAAATAAAGAAACTAAAAATAAATAGTTTTGGTAAATTAGAAAATACAGAAATAGAATTTTCTGACAATATAAATATAATTTTAGGAAAAAATGAGTCAGGAAAATCAACATTATTAAAGTTTATAATATCAATGTTTTATGGAATATCAAAAAATAAAAATGGAAAAACAATACCAGACTTTGATAAATATAAACCATGGGAAAAAGAAGAATATTCAGGAAAGCTAAATTATACACTAGATGATGGAAATGAATATGAAATATATAGAGAATTCAAGAAAAAGACACCAATAATATACGATCAAGCCAAAAATGATATTACTAAACAATATAGTATGGACAAAAGTAAAGAAAGTCTATTTTTCTTCGAGCAAACAGGAATAACAGAAGAAAATTTTCTAGCGAGTTGTGTATCAGAACAAGAAAATCTAAGATTATCAAACACAATGAAAAACAGCGTAATACAAAGATTAAGTAATATTGTATCAACAGGAAATGAAAGTACATCATATAAAAAAGCAATAGACAAAATAAATAAAGAGCAATTAGAAAAGATAGGAAACAATAGAAGTGCAGGAAGACCAATAAATATCATCGAAAATGAAATTGAAGAGAAAGAAGCTAAAAGAAAAGAAATATCTACATATGAAAATCAAAAATATGAAATGGTTACACAAAAAGAAAACTTACAAATTGATTTAGAAGAAAGTAAAACCGTTTTAGAAATATTAAGAAAACAAAAAGTAAATTTAGAAAAAAATCAGCTAGAAAAAGAAAAAATAAAAATATTAAAAGAAAACATATTAAAAGATGAAAATAAAGTAAAAGAATTAGAAGAAAAGATAAAAGATTTGGAAGAAAGCAAACAGGAAACATTTAAAAGCTCAAAATTTAAATATTTATCAATAATACTAATTGTTATTACTATAACAACTTTAAGCATCTATTTAAAGAAATATATTGCACTAGCACTAAATATAATTCCAATATTAATATTTGGAGTTATGCTTAATAAAAAGCAAAAAATTAAACAACAAATTAAAAGGAATAATAGAAAAAGATATCAAGAAAAAAATTTAATAATAGAAGAAATAGAAAAAATAAAAGAAGAGTATAATAAACAAAAGGAAGAAATATTAGAAAAAGAAGAAAAAATAAAAATACAAGAAAGATCAGTAGAACAAGAAATAAAACAAGAATTTATAGAAAAGTTAGAAGAAGAAATAATTGAGGATATATTATCCACAAAATATGAAAATATTGTGGAATATATAGGAGAAAAAGAAAAAGAACTAACTGATTACAAAATAACAGAAAAAACAATAGAAGTAGATAATCAAAATATATTAAAGCAATTAGATTATTTGGTAGAAATAGATGAAAAACTAGAAAGCTTATATGAAAAAAAAGAAGAATTAACACAATTAAATGAAATGTACGAAATGGTAAAAACAGAAATAGAAAAAGCTTATCAAGAAATGAAAGAAAATATCACACCAGATTTTCTTGAAGAATTAAAAAATATATTAAGACACGTAACAAAAGAAAAGTATTCTAATATTTATTTAGATAGCGAAAATAATCTACAAATTGAAATAGAAAACGGAAAATATATGCCAATAGAAAGATTAAGTACAGGAACCATAGATTTAATATACTTAGCATTAAGACTAAGTGCAACAAAAGAAATATCAGAAGAAAAAATGCCAATAATAATGGATGAAAGTTTTTCATATTATGATAATGAAAGAATGCAAGAAATATTGAAATACTTAGCAAATCAAGAAAATAGACAAATATTAATTTTTACATGCTCAGAAAGAGAATGTGAAATTTTAGAAAAAGAAAAGATTGATTATAATAAAATTGCATTATAATTATCATATAAATGCAAAATTATTATCTATAATAATTTTTTAAAAATATTTTAAAAATATTTAAAAAATATTGAAAATATGTTGACAAGTAAAGAAAAGTGTTGTATCATATAAAAGCAGTCGCATAAAACGATTGTTATGGGCTATTAGCTCAGGTGGTAGAGCACTTGACTTTTAATCAAGTTGTCCCGCG
>CAMSWH010000027.1 GCA_947064765.1 uncultured Clostridium sp. | reverse complement strand
CTTTTTTCTTCTTTTAAACTAATACATGTGTGTGTGTGTGTGTGTGTGTGTGTGTGTGTGTGTGTACAGCGCCAATGCTTTCGTGTTTCATATTATTTTCCTTTCTTTTGCTACATGCAAATTCATTTTTTCGGTAAATCTAATATACTCCTTTTATTTTATTTTGCATATAAAAATAATTTTACATTTTTAGTCGCTTTTCACACTTTTCTTACGCACTCATTATTTTCGTGCTTTTTATCATTTTTGTTACTTCATAAAAAAATACTTGCACTGCATTTAGTACAAGCATTTCATTAATAATCTATAAATTCTTATCTTTTCATTCCTTTTGCTGTTTTAGCTCCTTTTGATCCACCTTGCATAGCAAGGATATTTTGATCATAAGAGAAAGTTAATTTTTCTTTATCCCTATGCCTTTTTATAGCTATTTCAATAATTTCATCTAATTCTTTTTCAAAACTTTTTCCTGTAGCTTCCCATAAATAGAATGATAATGCGCCTGGAATTGTGTTTATTTCATTTACATACACTTTATCTGTTTTTGTATCTATTAAAAAGTCTACTCTTGCTACACCGCTACAACCTAAAGTTTTAAATACTTCTTTTGTTAGTTCTTGAATTTCTTTTGATTTTTCTTCACTTATATCTGCTGGTATTTTTTTGTTAGCAAATTGTGAATTCCCACCTTTAGTTGATCCTGTTTTAGTACCTAGTTTTGGAGATGCTTTTGCTCCACCTATTGTACCACCTTTTGACTTTCCATCTCCTATATATTTATCTGTATAACTTAATATTTCATCTGAGAAAAATGGTTCTTCACAAATTGATGTTTCTGATTCTGTTAAGTTTCCAATTACTGAGCAGTTTATTTCTTTTAAATCTTCCACTGCTTTTTCAACAATAACTCTATCTGCAAATTCCATTGCAAATTCTATTGCCTCTTCAAGCTCTACTTTATTTTTAGCTTTTTTGATTCCAACACTTGAACCTAAATTCCCTGGTTTTACTATCATTGGATATGTTAATTTTTCATCAATTTCTTTTAATATCTTTTCATCATCTTTTATGTATTCTACTGAGTAAAAAGATACAAAATCAACTACAGGCAAGCCTGATTCTCTTAATACTTTCTTTTGTAATATTTTATCCATTCCTATACTTGATGCCATTATATCTGGTCCTACAAAAGGAATTCCAAGTAATGTTACAAAACCTGCTATTGTTCCATCTTCACAGTTTGTTCCATGTACTATGGGAAAAGCAACATCTATAGTATTTAATACTCTTTTTCCAATCCATGGTGCTGGACATCTTACTACTTTTACAGCAGTTCCATCATTTACTACTGCTACTTTATAACATCTTTTTAGTAAAACTTCCATATCTCTAAAAGAATATAAATCTAATAAATCATCTCCTGTATACATTACTCCATTTTTAGCAATATATATAGGAACTATCTCATATTTTTCTGGGTCTAAACTTGAGATTGCTTGATTCATTGTTATTACTGAAATTTCATGTTCTACAGAGTTTCCCCCAAAGAAAACACCTACTTTTATTTTCATTTTATATTTTCCCCTTTCATTCTAATTTTTAAAAACATTGCTATTTTACAAAGCACATAAAATTATTTTTTAAGAAGTGTACTTTTGTACATTAATTCAAAAATAATTTTGCAGTAACAAAGTAAAATGCAATTACCTTAAAAATTATAGATAATTATCTGGTAAATCATTTTCAAGTAAAACTACACTATTCTCTGTTAAAATTTCATTCATTTTGCTTAATGCATCTTGAAGATTTTGTGCAATATAAATTTGTGATTCTGGATATCCTTTTTCTTTTATACCATTGTATATTGGTACTGTTTGGTTTACTCCTACTAATATTATAAAATCACTACTATCTGCTGCATTTCTTCCTAACTCTTGATTTATCTCTACTGCTTTATCTCCAAGCTCAACAATTCCTGGTGTTATTAAAATTCTTTTCTTATTTTCAAAAGATTTTAAAACTTCAAGAGCCATTTTAGCTCCTCTATTGTTTGAATTGTAAGCATCATCAATTATTATACTCCCATTTGGATTTTGTTTTAAATCTAATCTGTGTGGTACTGGTCTAATATATTTTGCTCCTACTTTTATCTCGTCAGGAGTAAGACCTAATTTGTCAGCTATTGCAACAGCACCTACAATATTTAAAATATTTAAACTTCCAAGTAATCTTGTTTTTATACTTATACTTTCTTTTCCTGGAATTACAACATCAAAAGAAGAGCCTTTTTCGGTTATATTTATATTTTCTGCATAATAGTCTGCTTCTTTTGTAAGTCCAAATTTTATCATATTTTTAGTAATTTTAGAATTTCTGATATTTTCATCTTCCCAGTTTACAAAAGCTATTCCTTCCTCTTCTGGTAAACTATCTACTAATTCTAATTTTGTTTTTCTTACATTATCTAAACTTTTAAATGTATCTAAATGTTGAGGACCTATTGCTGTTACTATACCATACGTTGGTCCTACAATATCTGTAATTTCTTTAATATCACCAACATACTTTGCACCCATTTCACATATAAATAATTGATGCATAGGGTTGAGCTTTTCATTTATTGTTCTTACTACTCCCATTGTTGTATTATAACTTTCAGGTGTCATTAAAGTATTATACTTTTGTGAAAGTATTGTATTTACTATATATTTTGTACTTGTTTTTCCATAGCTTCCAGTTATACCTACTACTTTAAGATCTGGTATATCTTGTAATTTCTTTTGAGCCTTTTTACAAAATCCTCTTCTTATACTTTTTTCTACTGGTTTATTTATTAAACTAACAATATATACAAATGTATAAGCTACCATTGCACATACATTTACTATGCTAAGTACAATTTTATAATCAAATAAATTTGAACAAATTACTGCTACTGCAAAAAATATTAAATATGTTGTATATATTCTTTTTATTCTTGCTGTTACAACAAAAGCTTTCTTTTCTTTTTCTCTTTTTGTACTTATTATCAAATATAATAAACCAAAAATTTCAACAGCAAATGCTATATTTATTGATATTTCTGTATTTATAACAAAAAGTATTATTGGTATAAGTAGAACTATTATTACTTTTATGTTTAATACTTTTTTTATATATCTCTTCATCCATACAGCATATCTATCAATATAGTAATTTTCTAACTGTAAAATATGTAATCCATGTCTAGTTATTTTGTAAAAGTAAACTAATATCAAGATTAAGCTAATATTTAGCAATACTCTTTCCATGTTTGCTCCCTTCTATCTATCATTTTTTAGAAATTCATTTACTACTGCGTTAAAGTTATTTATGTTTTCTAAATAAGAAAAATGTGATGCACCTGGATATTCTATAAGTCCACAATCTGGTATTAATTTTTCCATCTTTTTAGCATCACTTATTGGTGTTGCGGTATCTAATGTTCCCCAAAATAATAATGTCGGAACACTAATCTTTGGTAAAAGTTCAGTTACATCTTCATTTACAATTAATTTCATTGTTTCTTTTAATACATTGCTTGATGCCTTATAATCGCTTGAACCAACATTATTACGTAATTTTTCTTTAAAAGATTTTATTTTTTTTGTGTTAGGTAATAGGTTTAAGAAAAATTTTCCTACCTTATAAAAATAAATTTTTACATAATAACCTAAACTTCTTTTAGGTTTAATTCCAGCACTATCAATTAAAACAACTTTTTTAGCTGATACAATGCCTCTACCTACTGCATTAATAATCATTCTTCCACCATTTGAATGACCTATTAAGATTGGACTTTTAATTTTAAGTTTTTCCATAAAATCTCTTAAAAAATTTCCAAAATCATCTGATTTTAAAGGATGCTCTGGCAAGTCACTTTTCCCAAATCCAACTACATCTACTAGATAAACTTTAAAATTTCGGCTTAAATCATTTGCAATTGGTCTCATGGTTTCTAAAGTGGCAAGCCATCCATGTAAAAGAATGACTGGATTACCTTCACCTAAGACTTCATAATTAATGTTCCAGTTATTTATCTTAACTTGCAAATCTTCCTCCTATATGTAATCCACAAAATCGTAACATTTTGTAGAAAATTTCTTACTATAATTTATTCAAATTACCAGTTTTTTGTTACTCGCTATTATATTATAACAATATTGTTACAATTTCAATGCTTTTTATTTAGAAAATCGTTTTTTTGTAGACATAGGACGTAGGTTTAAACACAGGGACGTAGATCTTGTCTAAATAATAAAGAAAATTTTTTATAAAATTAAAAATAGAACTTTTATAAAAATTCATAAGATAGACAAAATCTACGTCCCCGTATCTACTAACACCTAAACCGTTAATGTTCCTCCTGGTGTATCTAGTATAACTAATATATCTTCCTCTTTACCTGTCTCTACATTTATATAAACTAAAAATTCTTTTTCTTCTACTTTTCCTTTAAACTCATAACATACTAATTCTGTTTTCCATTCTGTTGGAATTATTGCCATATTTTCAGACAGGATTTCTAATTTATCATTTATTTTTTCTTTTGCTTCTTCTATTGTAATTTGTGGCTCAGTATATTCTCTATCTTTATGAGAATTTAGGTATCCTGTTGTTTCAATTCCTAAAATTTCTCCATTATCTAATGCTATTTTTACTTTTATTAAATCTGGATACACAATTACTCCATTATCATTATATGCATAGTTTACAGTTACTACATTTCCTTGTTTTATAAAGTAAGTTTCTTTCATATTTTCAAAGCCTTTATCTGATAAATAACTTTTACCAATTTCATTTGCTTCTTGCTGTGATATTTTTTCTTCTGATACATCTCTATCTAATGAACTTTGAACTACATGACCACCTTTTTGAGAAATAGTTATACTGTAATTCTCTTCTTTATCTTTTAAATCAACTGAAAAATCATATGATGGTATATTGGCTTCATTTAAAAATCCATTACTTTTTATATCTTTTATATTATTTTCTCCAAAGAATTCTTTTACCTTTTGTTTCGCAGTTCCTTCATCTATATTATTACCTGTTAAACCTACTTTTTCCGCTTTCTCTACATGGTCAGAATATGCTCCATCATATATCAATCCCTCATAATCATTTAAATTATCATCAATATTTGAAAAAACATTTATGCTATCAACTGATTGTGCAAACTTATTTGAACTATTAACTTTTAAAGAATTCCAGTTTATTTCACCATTATATAATTCGTCGGATAATTGATTTAAAGTATCTTCAAGGCTGATACTATATTTATATAAATCTTGTAAATTTTTAAAATCTTCGTCAGTTAATTCTTCTCCTGATATATTTTTTCTTGATAAAGAATATGAATAATCACTAACTTGATTTAAAAATTTTGCTGTTTGAGATATTCCTTGATCTTCAAGTGGTATCCTTGATAAGTATACCATTGCTAAATTAGAATCTCTCCATATTTGTGTTAAAGTTTCTGTTGCATGTTCTGAACTTTTTGAAATCATTGATTTTGCTAAATAATTTTCTACACTATTTACATAGTTTACTAAATTACTAAAAGCTTCTGTGTAATTATTGTTGTTTAATATGTTATATTGCTCTCTTAAAGTAAATGCATAATATCCTGTAACTAACGAAAAAATTGCAAGTAGTATTAATCCGCCAATTAATACTCTGTTTTTATAATTATTTTCCATAAAGCTCTCCTTATCTATTTTTTCTTAGCTTTTCCTTTTTTAGAAGATTTATACAATTTTTTTTAGTTTATATAGTTTGGATTTTATTAGAAAACAATATATAATCTTGATTTTAATAGAGCTTTATTTATATGTATATTTTACACCACAAAACTCTATTAAAGCATGGTATATTTTTTATTGTTGCTTATTAGATAGTATATGTATATAACACTTAATAAGGCAACATTTATAGTTATTGAAATCATAAATCCTAATATTATATTCAAACATATAAACACTACTTCCAATCTCTCAATAAAATTGAGGATTAAAAGAAAGAACCTAGCATAATACTAGCTTCTTTCTTTTATAAGAGTATGAGATTAATTTTAGGTCATAAGGCTTGAGTAACCTCATGCCTAAACTCAATGACTAATTGATTTGCTAACTATTTTTTACTTCTTTATTT
>CAMSWH010000026.1 GCA_947064765.1 uncultured Clostridium sp. | reverse complement strand
TAAACGTGGTAACGTAAACGTACTTGTTGTACGGAGGTTCTGGTGCTGGTAAATCTGCATCATACGTTATTCCGAATGCACTTCAATTATTAGGATCTTATGTATTTACAGATCCTAAAGGAGAGTTATATGACAAAACAGCAGGTTACTTTAAAGCTAAAGGATATGATATAAAAGTTTTAAACTTAGTACACCCTCAAAATAGTGATGGTTACAACCCATTACATCATATAAATAATGAAATTGATGTTGATATTATTGCAAACACAATAGTAAAAGGTCAAGGAGATGGGAAAAGTTCAGACCCATTTTGGGATGATATGTCTGAAATGCTAATGAAAGCATTGATTTATTATTTAAAAGCAGTAAGACCACCAGAAGAGCAAAGTTTATCAAGTTGTTCAGAACTTGTAAGAACTGCAAATAGTAGTGGTGGAGATAACTTACTTACAAATTTAATGAATCAATTACCTTTTGATCATCCAGCAAGAATGTATTATAAAAATATAGAGATGTTACCAGAAAAAACTTTTGGTTCTGTACTTGGAACTTTACAATCAAAACTAGGTAAGTTTGATTCAAGAGAAATAGCTGAAGTAACATCAACAAATACAATAGATTTTACAGATATAGGAAGAAAGAAAACAGCTGTATATGTTATATCATCTGATACACATACAGCATATGATTTCTTATTAACAATATTCTTCTCACAAATGATTCAACAATTATATGATTTTGCTGATGTGAGCGGAGGAGCACTTCCTGTTCCTACATATTTTATCTTAGACGAGTTTGCCAACATTGGTCAAATACCAGACTTCGATAAAAAGATTTCTACATCAAGAAGTAGAAAAATATCATTTAGTGTTATTTTGCAGAATTTAGATCAGTTAGAAGCAGTTTATAAAGAAGCATATGAAACTATCATAGGTAACTGTGATACTCACCTTTTCTTAGGATCTAACTCACAGAAAACAGTAGAATATTTTTCTAAAGCATTAGGAGAGAAAACAATTACAAGAGATAACGTTTCCGTTAATAAAGATAGAGAAGACTGGAAACAAGGTAAGAGTGAATCTGATCAAGTAATGGGTAGAGCTCTTATGACACCAGACGAATTAAGAAGAATGGATAATGATCTTTGTATTATCTATGAAAAAGGTATAAAGCCTATAAAAGCTAATAAATATTACTATTTTAAATATCCAGAAGGAAAATTAGTTACAAGATTTAAAACAGATCATAATGATGTACATCTTGAAAGAGGTGTTTGGAGAAAATATAATCCTTATAATCCATATGTTGAAGGACAAGATGAAAATGGATCAACTGGAGGAGGAGCATCAGCTTCATTGGAATCATTAGATGATTTATTTGCAGATGAGCCAGAAGAGATAAAGTCAAATCCTCAAGGAGCATCAAATTCAGAAGCAAAAGCAGCAGTAGTGGAGAAACCACTTACACCAGAACAAAAAATTGAGGAGGAAAAAAGACAAGCAGAGTTGATAGATATTCAAAAAGAGTTAGAAGCCAAATTTGATGAATTGTTTGGTTCAATAGATCAAGATTAGAAAGTATGGGAATTTAGAATTATTCTAAATTCCTTTTTATATTACAAAGCTTATTAAGAGTTATAAGTAATTTTCAAAGATATGAAACAATGTTAATTAAAAAAGTAAATTGAATAAAAAAAATAAATGAAACATAAAAACAAATGTTCTAAAAATATTGACGAACAAGCTCAATTATGATAAAATCATAAAACTAAAAATAAATAGGAGATGGCTTATGAAGTTTGTACATATAGCTGATATGCATTTTGATGCTCCTTTTACTTCTTTAAATTCAAGAGAGAGTTTAGGGGAAAAACGAAGATTAGAACAAAGAAATGCATTTAAGAAAGTTATAGACTATATAAAGGAAAAAAATATAGAATATCTTTTTATTGCAGGAGATTTATATGAACAAGAGTATGTAAGAAAATCTACGATTGATTATATATCAAAACAATTTAAAGAAATAAAAGATACAAAGATTTTTATAGCACCAGGAAATCATGATCCATATATAAAAAATTCTTTTTATAATACATATGAGTTTGGAGAAAACGTATATATTTTTAATACTTCAGAAATTCAAAAGTATGAGGATGAGAATATTAATATATATGGAATGGCATTTACAGAATTTTACATGAAAGAATCAAATTTAGGAGAAATTAAATTACCATATTCATCAAAACCAAATATACTTATAGCTCATTGTGATTTAGATGGATCAAAAGACGAAGAAGGTTTTTCATATAATCCAATACTTGAATCAAAATTAAACTCGCTAGGATTTGATTATATAGCTCTTGGACATATTCATAAAAATAATTTAGAAAATAGAAATAGAATATATTATCCAGGCTCAATGATTTCATTAGGTTTTGATGAACTTGGAAGTCATGGAATGATTGTAGGAGAGCTAACAAAAGAAAAATTTAATATAGATTTTGTGGAATTAGATGATAGAAAATTTGAAGAAATAGAATTAGATATTAGTGAAGTAATATCTAAAGAAGATTTAATAGAAGAAATTTCATCATTAAAATTAAATGAGATGAACATGTACAAAGTAATTTTAATAGGAAAAAGAAATTTTGAGATAAACGTAAGAGAAATTTTAAAAGTAATTTCAAACAATAATATTTTAAAAATAAAAGATTGTACAAAGTTAAAATTTAATATAGAAGAACTTGCAAATCAGAATAATCTTAAAGGAATATTTGTAAGAGAAGTATTAAAAATGTATGAAGACGGATTATGTACAGAAGAGGAATATCAAAAGGCAATAGAAATAGGATTAGAAGCTATGTAAAAGTGGATTTAATATTATCCACATTATTACTATAATTAGTGAATAAATGGAAGAGAGATAAAAAGTGAAAATAAACGGTTTTAAAATAAATGGTTTTGGAAAGTTAAAAGATAAACAGATAGATTTAAAAGATGGAATAAATATTATTTATGGAGAAAATGAGTCAGGAAAGTCCAGCATATTAAAATTTATTTCATCTATGTTTTATGGGGCATCAAAAAATAAAAATGGAAAAGATATATCTGATTTTGATAGATACAAACCATGGACTTCAGAAGAATTTTCTGGGAAAATTGATTATACTTTAGATAATGGAGAAAATTTTGAAATATATAGAGAATTTAAAAAGAAAAATCCAGTAATATATAATACACAAAAAGAAGATATTTCTAAAACTTTTACAATTGATAAAACAAAAGGAATAGACTTTTTTACTGAGCAAACAGGAATTGATGAAGAAACTTTTTATAGTACAATGGTTACTGAGCAAGAAGGAATAAAACTAAGTAAATCAAGCCAAAATAGTATAATTCAAAAAATAAGTAATTTAGTTTCAACAGGTAATGATAATATATCATATAAAAAATCTTTAGATAAAATAAATAAAAGTCAAAATGAAGAAGTTGGAACTGAAAGAACATCACAAAGACCTATAAATCTTATTCAAAATAAAATTAATAAGCTTATGGAGAAAAAAGAAGAGCTTGAATTATATAAAGATAGTATTTATGATAATTCTGCTCAAAAAGAAAATTTAAAAGAGGAGCAAAAAGAAGAGGAAAACAAAAAAGAGTTTTTAAAAGAATTAAAAACAAAAATGGAAGAAACTAGAATTAAAAATGCAGAAATAAATTTTAATAAAAATTTGGAAAAAGAATATAACGACAAAATAGAGGAATTAAACAAAAAAATTTCAAATGATAAACTATGTGAAAATAATGAAAAAATAAATTTAAAAAATTATTATATAGCAGTTGCAATATGTGTAATTGCATTTATAGTACTTATGATAATTAATTCATTAAAAATTGTTAATGTAATTGCTTTAGTTCCAATAATTTTTATAATTTACAAGATGTTTAAGGATAAGCAAAAAGCTAAATTAAATATAGTAGATAGTGAAGCAAATACATATAAAATTATAAATGAAATAGATATTTTAAAACAAAATAAAGAAAATCAAAAATCTGTAGCAAAAGAAAAGCAAGAAAGATTAACTCAAGAATTAGAAGAGCAGAGGAAAGAACTTATAAATAGGTATATGAATTATATTAATATAGGTTATATAGAGGAATTTTTAGGTAAAAATTATGAAGATATTTTAAAAGAAATTGATATAAAAGAAAATAGAATAAATACTATAAAGTTTAAATTGCAAACAATGGAAAGTACAAGTAAAGATATTAATACAAAACTAGATAATTTATCAGAAATAGAAGAGCAACTTCAAGATGCTGAAACAGAAAAAGATGAACTACTTAGTTTAAATAATTCATATAATATAGCAAAAGAATGTTTAGAAAGAGCATATAATCAAGTAAAAGAAAACATTAGTCCTAAATTTACTAGAAATCTTTGTGATATAATATCTAAAATATCTAATAATAGATATTCAAATGTTATATTAAATGATAATGAAGGATTAAATGTAGAATTGAAAAATGGTAGTTATGTTTCAGCATCAAGACTAAGTGTAGGAACTATAGACCAAATGTATTTATCATTAAGATTAAGTGCATTAGAAGAAATTTCTAAAGAAACAATGCCAATAATATTAGATGAAGCATTTGCATATTTTGATGATGAGAGATTAAGTAGTATATTAAAGTATATAGAAACTAATTTTGAAGATAATCAAATAATAATATTTACATGTTCAAATAGAGAAATAAAAGCATTAGAAAACTTGAAAATAGAATATAATTTAATAAACCTTGAAAAATAAGTAAATTTGAGTTATAATATTAAACGCATATATAAGTACTAAGCAATATTTATAATCAATTATTATAAGAGTAATAGATGAATATGAAGTTATTTAATATAAAATTATTATAAATTTTATATTAAATAAAGATTTTTACTAAATTTATAAAATAATAATATTAAATAAAAGGAAGAGGTTTTTATGTTTCAAAGATTAGAGGACGTAGAGAAAAGGTATGAGGAGTTAAATGGATTAATAAGTGATCCAGAAGTAATTTCAAGACAAAATGAATGGAAACAATTAATGAAGGAGCATAGTGACATTGAAGAAATTGTTTTTAAATATAGAGAATATAAAACAGTTTCTAAAAATTTAGAAGAAGCAAAAGAAATGTTGGATGATCCAGAAATGAAAGAACTTGCTGAAGTAGAAATGCTAGAAGCAAAAGAAAAACTTCCAAAAATTGAAGAAGAGTTAAAGATTCTTTTAATACCAAAAGATCCAAATGATGATAACAATGTTATTTGTGAAATAAGAGCAGGAGCTGGAGGAGAAGAAGCTGCACTATTTGCAGGAGTATTATTTAGAATGTACTCTATGTATGCTGAAAGAAAACATTTTCAAATACAAGTTATAAATGAAAATGAAACAGGAATAGGTGGATATAAAGAAATTTCGTTTATGATAACTGGAAAAGGAGCATATAGTAGATTTAAATTTGAAAGTGGAGTACACAGAGTACAAAGAGTACCAGATACAGAAAGTAGCGGAAGAATACATACTTCAACAGCTACAGTAGCAGTTTTACCAGAAGTTGAAGAGGTTGAAGTTGATATTAATCCATCAGATATTAGAATGGAAGTGTTTAGAGCCTCAGGAGCAGGAGGACAGCATGTAAATAAAACATCTTCAGCAGTAAGACTTATACATGAACCAACAGGAATTGTTGCAGAATGTCAAACAGAGAGATCGCAAGTACAAAATAGAGAATATGCAATGAGATTATTACGTTCAAGAATATATACAATAGAAAGAGAAAAACAAGAAAAAGCAGTAGCAAGTGAAAGAAAAAGCCAAGTAGGTTCAGGAGATAGAAGTGAGAAAATAAGAACTTATAACTATCCTCAAGGAAGAATAACAGACCATAGAATTGGATTTAGTATATTCCAAATGGAAGATTTCTTAAATGGAAACATGGATGAAATGGTTGATAACTTAATTGCTACAGATAGAGCAGAAAAATTAAAAGGAAATAATGAATAGAAAATAATATTTTATAAAAACTCAAATTGTTAGATGAAAAGTCTAATAATTTGAGTTTTTTTTAAGTAATAAAAATGATAAAATTCTGAAAGTGTATAAATGCGTAGAAAAAAATAGAAAAAGGCTTAAAAATGTAAAATTATTTTTATGTACAAAATAATTTTAGAGTTGTATATTATGATAAACAGAAAGTGAAAAAAATTTTGCACACACAAAATAAAAAGAAATAAAGAAAAGCAAAGTAAAACAAGAAAGGAAAATAAAAATGAGACACGAAAGTATTGGCGCTGTACACACACACACACACACACACACACACACACACACACACACACATATATATTAGTTTAAAAGAAGTAAAAAGAGTAGATGAAATCTGCTCTAAAAGTGTTGCACAAAAATGTAAATATGCACTAGAAAATGTATATGCAAAAATAGCTTTCATAATTAATTTAATATTTAAAGTAAGTAGACTTTTATTTAGTAAACAAAATGATTTACTACTAAAAGATAATTTCTTAATTTTTAAGAGAGTTCAATTAAGATTGGAGAAGTTTCTTAAAAAAGTAAATATACGAAAAGTATATTTGAAGAAGTTAAAATTAGTAGAATACATCAGTTTGTTTGTTAAA
>CAMSWH010000025.1 GCA_947064765.1 uncultured Clostridium sp. | reverse complement strand
TTTCTGGAGGAATGAAACAAAGATTAGGAATTGCACAAGCAATGTTAAATAACCCCAAAATTCTAATTTTAGATGAGCCAACAGCAGGACTGGACCCAAAAGAAAGAGTAAAGTTTAGAAACTTAATTAGTAGTTTTTCACAAGATAAAATTGTAATATTATCAACTCATATTGTATCAGATATTGAATTTATTGCAGATGAAATTATTGTGATGAAATCAGGTAAAAAGATATTAACAGGAACGCCAGAAGAACTTTTACAAGATTTAAGAGGTAGTGTATGGAAATGTGTTGTTTACGATAAAAAAGAAGTAGAAGTTCTGAATCATAAATATTGCATTATTAATATTCATCAAGAAAATAATGTGGCAGAATTAAGAATTGTAAGCGAAGAAAAACCAACTGTAAATGCTGTTAATATAGAACCTAATTTAGAAGATTTGTATTTAGCATATTTTCAATATAATGAAAAATAGAAAAGAAAGGAATGAACAATATGGGAACATTAGTGAAATTTGAATTAAAAAAATTATTTAATAAAAAGATGAATATTATTGTAATCATAGTTTGTTTGTTTTTTATAACATTACTATTTTTTATGACAGGTAAAGATTTTCTAGCAACAGATAATAGTGGAAAATCTTATAAAGGTAAAGAGGCTATTAGTGTTAGAAAAGAACAAATGAAAGAGATTTCAGGAACTTTAACAAATGAAAAGATTATAAAAGAAATAGAAAAATTACAAGAGTTGCATAATGATTCAAATAATCTTATTACAAATAGTGATGGAGAAGTCGATTTTAAACGTGAAATTTATAATGAATATTTGAATAATAGACTTAATTTATTGACAAATATAAACCGTGTATATGCAAATTATAATGCTAGTTATATAAATGAATTGTTTAATATAAATTTAAATGAACAGAAAGATTTTTATGAAACAAGAAGGCAAAGAATAGAAGAAAAATTAAATCAAAGTTATGATGGAAAAACATATACAAATCAAGAAAAAGAATATTGGTTAGAGAAGTCTAATAGCACAAAGATACCATTTGAATATGATTTTTATTATGGTTATTCAAATTTATATAGTACCTATGAAATGCTTATAATTGGAGTAATTGCTATATGTATATGTTTAGCATCTGTTTTTGCAGGAGAGTATCAGAATGGTACAGATAAAATATTATTAACCACAAAATATGGAAAAAGTAAAGGTGTAACTGCAAAAATAATTGCATCTTATATATTTGCAATATTAGTATTTACAATATATTTAATATTTGCAATAGGACCAGTATTCTTAATGTTTGGTACAGATGGAGGAAATTTACCAATACAACTTTCTAACATATTAAGCCCATACGCATTAACTTTTTTTCAATCACTTTTATATAATATAGTGATTTCATATACAGTATTGCTTGGTATGGTTGGATTAACTTTATTCTTATCATCTAAATTAAAAAATCCTATGAATGTATTAGTAATAGATATTGCTATTATTATCTTACCAGTATTTTTGAGCATAAAATCAGCTTTTGGAATATTAAATAAAATATTATTTTTAATGCCATATAATGCAATATATTCAAACTTTTCTCGGGATGGTATCATATAAGTTTGGAAATATTATTATTGATTTGCCTATGATGATTATAATTACTTATATTTTTATAATGCTTATAGCATTAATTTGTACAAAGAAAACATATAGTAAATATCAAGTAGAGTAAAATAATTTATAATAATAGTTTCATAATTATGAGTTAAGTGACAGTTGAACTTGTAATAAATACTAGAACTAAATGCTATTACATTTAGTTCTGTTTTTATATAATAGAAAAGTCATATTTTTCTATTATATAAAACACCTATAGAATAATATTGTATAAAAATTTTATTGTATAAGTATTAATATGGCACATACGAAATTACATAATGAAAGATGTTATTATTAATTTTCAAAATTTATAAAAAATAAAATAAACTACTTGTATTTTTTATAAATATATAGTAAACTTTTTTAGGGTATATAAATATGAGATTTTTTGTAGAGAAAATAAAATCAAATATCAAAACAGAAGAAGGCAAATATAATTTGCTTGTTTTGAATTTTCTACTTTTAATTTCATCATTATATTTATTTTTAAATCACTAAAATTATTTAGTGATATTTTTTTTATTTTCATGGAGGGGAAGTTTATGGAAAAGAGTAAAATGGTTTTAGATGTAAATGAAAAACCAGAAATTGCTAAATGGATTATTTTAGCAATACAACATGTTTTTGCAATGTTTGGAGCGACAATTTTAGTTCCAATATTAGTAAATGCTGGGGCAGGAGAGACAGTAATTACAATACCAGTTGCACTTGTAACATCTGGTATAGGAACACTAATTTATATTTTATGTACTAAAGGAAAATCACCAGTATATTTAGGAAGTTCATTTGCTTTTATAGCTCCACTAGTTGCTGCATATCTAAAAGGTGGTATATCAGGAGCGATGACAGGAGTTGTAGCAGTAGGACTTGTATACATAATTTTTTCTATAATTGTTAGGTTTATAGGAAAAGGATGGATTGATAAATTATTACCACCTGTAGTTATCGGACCTATGATAATGATAATTGGTTTAGGTTTAGCTCCATCTGCAATTTCTCAAATAGGACTTTCAACAGGCACAGAAATAGATTGGAGAGGAATATTTGTTGCATTAGTATCATTTTTGGTAACAGCTATCGTAGCTGTTAGAGGAAAAGGATTTTTGAAAATAATTCCATTTTTAGTTGGAATTGTAACAGGATATATTTCAGCAATTTGTGTAGGGTTAGTTGATTTTACACCAGTAATTGAAGCTACATTCTTTAGTATGCCACAATTTATGATACCATTTGTAAGTTATATGCCAAGTTTTGGTGCTCTACTTACAATAGTACCAATAGCATTAGTAACAATGGCTGAACATATAGGGGATCATACATCACTTAGTGCAATAATTGGAAGAGATTTATTAAAAGAACCAGGATTAGAAAGAACATTATTAGGAGATGGAATTGCAACGGTAGTTGCAGGTTTATTAGGAGGTCCTGCTAATACAACTTATGGCGAAAATACATCAGTTGTAGGTATGACAAAAATTGCATCAGTTTGGGTAATTGGTTTGGCTGCAATATTCGCAATTTGTTTAGGATTTTTAGGAAAATTTACAGCATTAGTTTCAACGCTTCCAAATCCAGTACTTGGCGGTGTATCATTACTTCTTTATGGATTTATTGCTGTTAATGGATTAAAAGTATTAATTCAAAATCAAGTTGATTTTGGAAATACTAAAAATGTAATTGTTGCATCTGCTATGCTTGTACTTGGACTTGGTGGGGCAACTATTTCAATAATTTATGGAGATATATCAGTTAGTATTTCTGGTATGAGTTTAGCTGCTATTATTGGAATATTAATTAATTTATTTTTACCATCTGAAAAAGAAGAGATGGAAAATAAAAAAGAAAAGAGTAAAAAAGAAGAAAAGGTTGAAGCTAAAGTTTAGTCTATGATTGGTATTGAATTGATGATTCACATAATTAATGATATAATATATATGATAATTGCAAAAAAATGCACAAAATTTTGAAATGTAAAAAGGAGAGAAAAACAATGGAAAAACGGAAAGTAAATGGATTTTGTATTGGAACTATTACAACTATCGCAGCGGTGATTTGTAGGATAATATTTGATGGAGTATTTTTCAAGATATATAGAGAGAAAAATTCCAACGAAGTATTTTTCGTAATAGTTCTTCTGACATCTATTCTTCTGGGATTGGCTCTTATGAGCAAAATCATGCCGTTGATATTAAAGGTTGTGGGAGCATTCTTTTTAGGAATCGGCGTGGGCGGTGCTACAATAAATGCCATTGTATCTATATGCGTGGTATGTAATATGAGGACTTCAAACATAAATTTATGCCAATGGGGATGCTTTGTAATATTATTTATGTTGAGTTGTTCAATTGGTTCAAGAGAGGTAGCATAAGAATAAATCCAATTTAAAAGACAGCAGATGTTTTTTGATCTGGCTGCTTCTAGAGCAGCAAAACAAAATTGAATATTGATGATTTTTGTGATCTACCCGTTAGCAAGAAATTTAGTGCTGACGGGTAGTATCATATAAGTAATATTTTTTATAAAATAGAATAAGAATTTAGTATGAATAAATTTATTATTTTTGCAGTATTCTTTTTAGAAATAGTATGTAATATAAATTATGAATTTGATATATATAATAAAAATATTGAGATTTTAGAGGAGAAAGTAATGTTTAAATCACAAGAAATACCAGAAGATATATATGAAAAAATGTTAGGAAAATCAATTCCATTAGAAAATAAAGATGATGTAGATATTACAATGTTATCCTATTTGCAAGTATCATATTTTGGATTTGATAATAAGACTCATGTAGGAGAAATAATTGTAAATGCTAAGCTTGCGGATGAAGTGCTAGAAATTTTTAAAGAACTATATGAAATTAAATATCCTATAGAAAAAATAAAATTAATAGACGAATATAATGCAGATGATGAATTATCTATGTCTGATAATAATACTTCTTGCTTTTGCTACAGAGTTATTTTAGGAACAAATAGAATTTCTAATCATTCTAAACGGTACAGCGATAGATATAAATCCATTATATAATCCGTATGTAACTAAAGAATGCATAAGCCCAGAAGCTGGAATAAAATATGCTAATAGAAGTATAAATCAAGAGTATCAAGTTAACGAAAATGATGCATTATATAAAATATTTATTAAATATGGATGGTCTTGGGGAGGTAATTGGTCAAATAAAAAAGATTATCAACATTTTGAAAAAAATATAGACTAGAAAACATTATGTTACAACTTGCATTTAAGTAAAAAATAGTATATATTATATATGATTAATTAAAATTAAGGAGAAAACATGAAAGAAGAATTAATAGATGTATTAGATGAAAATGGAATAAAAACTGGTCAGGTTTTATCTAGAAGTGAAGTACATAAAAAAGGATTATGGCATAGAATTATAGTTGTTGCTATTGTAAATGAAAAGAATGAGATTTTAATACAACAACGTAGTAATAATAAAGATAAAAATCCTGGAATGTGGGATATATCTGTTACAGGACATTTATCAGCTGGACAAGATTCTTTATCAGCAGCTACTAGAGAGATAAGCGAAGAAGTAAGTGTTAGTTTAGGATATACAGTTGAAGTTAGAGATTTTAGATTTATGTTTTCTTTTAGAAAAGAAGAAGAGGTTAATGAAAACCATTATGATAGACAATTTTATGATTTCTTTATTTTAAGACAATCAGGACTTACAGCAGATATTATTAGTTTTCAAGAAAGCGAAGTTCAAGCAATAAAGTTTGTTAATATTAGTGAATTAAATAAAATGAGAGAAGAACATTTACTTGTAGAAAGAAATGAAGTTTATGATGAATTATCAAGTTATTTATTTAGATTATAAATTATGGAGGAACAGTGAATATAAAAACAAATTCAGAAAAAGAAACAATAGAATTAGGTAAAAAAATAGCATCTAACTTAAAAAAAGGAATGATAGTTGTTTTAACTGGTGACTTAGGTTCTGGAAAAACAAAACTTACAGAGGGAATATTAACATATTTTGGATTACAAGAAGAAATATCAAGTCCAACTTTTACTATTGTAAATGAATATAATGTAAAAGATTTTAAAATATTTCATTTTGATGTGTATAGATTATCAGATGTAGATGAATTTTTTGCAATAGGAGGAGAAGAATATTTTGAAAAAGGTGTTAGTATAGTTGAGTGGGGAGAAAGAATTGAAGAAATTTTACCACAAGATTATATAAAAATAACTTTTTCAAGAGATTTAGAAAATGAGAATATAAGAAAAATAAATATAGAATGTAAAGGAAATGCAAATATAAAAATATAAATAGATATTTATAAATCGCAAAAGGCGCTTCACCGAGTTTGGTGACTTGCGCCTTTGCTTTTTTAAAACTATAGTTGTTAGACAAGATGCTTATCTGGAAGTGGTATATTTTTTGCATCCCATAAAATAAGGATATGTTTATTGTTTTCATCCAGATTTGCATTTCCAGTATGAAATTGAAGAGCAGCTTCTTCGGGATCAAAATACTCCTGCTTTATTTGGCATACTTCTTCCCATGTTGCCCAACGCCGATTGCAGATAATTGCAACATATTTCCAGCCATTGATTTTTCCGGATTTTGATACAGGTTTTTTGAAATCGAATGATGTTATTTCAAAACGATTAAGTACCTGTTCAATTGGCGGTAATTCAAATTCAAAATGGCTATTTTTCCATAAGTGCAGGCGATAGTGGTTGAAATTTACATAATGTTTTTTATTAATATATAAATGATTAATTGTCAAAATATTTACAAATCACTAAGATTGTTATAAAATATAAATCAAATAAAGAGAAAGGAGTTTTGTATAAGAACAATGTGTTTTTGTACAAAATATTATATATGAAAATTTTAGCAATAGATACATCAAGTAAAATATGTAGCACAGCTATATTAGAAGATGAAAAAGTAATTGATATAAATAATTTAGATGATGGAAAAACGCATTCTGAAAATTTAATGCCACTTGTAGATGAATTACTAAAAAGAAATAATTTAGAAGTTAGTGAAATTAATATGATAGCCTGTTCTATAGGACCTGGTTCCTTTACAGGAATAAGAATAGGAATTTCAAGTATAAAGGCTATTGCTGAAGTATTAAATGTAAAAGTGGCAGGAGTAACTTCTTTAGAAACTTTGGCAAAAAATGTTGAAAATCCAAAAGAAAATATTGTTTCTTTAATAGATGCAAGAAATAATCAAGTTTATTGTGGTATTTTTGATACTAACTATAATAAAAAGCAAGAATATATTGCAGATGATATAAATAAAGTAATTGAGGTTTTAAAACAATATAAAAATATAACTTTTGTTGGAGATGGTGCAGTTTTGCATAAAAAATTATTAAAAGAAAATTTATTGAATATAAGTTTTGTAGAAAATAATGAACAATCAGCTTCAATGCTTGGAAAAATGGGATATAAAAAATTTTTAGAAAATAATTTATATGATGCAGATACTGTAATGCCGATGTATTTAAGAAAATCACAAGCTGAAAGATTAAAAAAATAGGCAGGAAAATATAAGTTATGATATGTTAAATATTATTTAAAGGTATTAAAAATATGATAAAAATAGAAAAAATGAGTTTATTGGATTTTGAAACAATAAAAGATTCTTTGCAAAGTGAATTTGATGACTTTTGGACACAATCAATTTTAAAAAGTGAACTTGAGAATGAAAATTCAAAATATATTGTAGCAAAGGAAAATCAAAATATAGTGGGATTTGCAGGAATAATTATTTTACCAGATGATGTAGAAATCACAAATATAGTAACAAAAAAGAGTGAAAGAAAAAAAGGTATAGGAAATTTACTTTTAGATAAACTAATAATTATGGCAAGAGAAACTGGAAAAGATAATATAAGTTTAGAAGTTAATGAAAAAAATATTATAGCTATAAATTTATATAAAAAATTTGGATTTGAAACAGTAGGAAGAAGAAAGAAGTATTATAATCAAAAAGATGATGCAATTATTATGACCAAAAATTTTTAGAAAAATAATACATTATGAAATTTAATGTAAATTAATGTAAAAATTTTGTAAATAGTAATTGCATTATTTATATGTTTGATATAAAATCACTATAGAAGTTATGATTCGGAGGAAAATACTAATGAAAAAAAGAAATGAACTAACGCCAAAGGATTTGAAGGATATTTGTAATCCTAATTTGTTTAAGTTTGAAACAACAAAAGAACTTGTAGATACAAGTGATTTAATATATGGTCAAGAAAGAGGAATAAAAGCATTAGAATTTGGTACAGACATAGATATAAAAGGGTATAATTTATATTTAGAAGGACCAGCAGGTGTAGGAAAAACAATGTACACAAAGAAATTTCTTGATAAAAAGGCCGAAAAAGGTAAAATTCCAAATGATTGGGTGTATATATATAATTTTGAAAATCCAAATGAACCGATAGCTGTTTCATTTCCAGCAGGTCAAGGAAAAGTATTTGCTCAAACCATGGAAAATTTTGTTAAAGATGTTAGAAGAGACATAAAGAAAACATTTAACAATGATGATTTTGAAAAAGAAAAACAGATAATAAAACAAGAATTAGATCGGAAGA
>CAMSWH010000024.1 GCA_947064765.1 uncultured Clostridium sp. | reverse complement strand
TTACTGGATGCATAAGTGGCAAATCCCAAACAGGAAATGTTTCAAATTTTGCATAACCAGCTTTTACTCCTCTTTTATGTTCGTGATATAACTGTGATAAACATGTACCTAGCTTTCCACTATTTGGTCCTGGTGCTGTAACAACTACTAATTTTTTTGTAGTTTCTATATATGGATTTTTCCCATATCCTTCTTCACTTACAATTGTTTCAACATCATCTGGATATCCTTTTGTAGGAGTATGTAAATACACTTTTACATTTTTACTTTCCAAAGTTTGTTTTAATTTTTCAACTTCTTCTTGACCTGTATACATTGTAACTACAACACTATTAATAAAAATACCCAATTTTGAAATATTTTCTATTAATCTTAATAGCTCAACATCATATCCTATTCCATAATCTGCTCTTATTTTATTTTTTTGTATGTTATTTGCATTTATACAAAAAATTATTTCTAAATTATCTTTAAACTCTTGTAGAAGTTTTATTTTAGCATCTGGATTAAATCCAGGTAATACTCTACTTGCATTATAATCATCAAAAATCTTTCCTCCAAATTCCAAGTATAATTTGTTATCAAACATTTTTATTCTTTCTTCTATTTTCTCCTTTTGAATTTTTAAATACTTTTCATTATCAAATGCAAGTTCCATTTTATTTCTCCTATTTTACTTAAATTTCTTACAAAATACAAAAAAACAGATTTAAAAAAAGGGTTTTTTTTTTAAATCTGTTTCGATTTATTTCTTTTAACATAAATATTTTAACATTTAAAATTACAAAATGCAAGCTTTTTTTACATTAAAAAAGTTATCTTATTACATTCTTTGTTTTACAGCTTCATAAATTACTATTCCTGCTGATACAGAAGCATTCAATGACGTTATTTTTCCTTTCATTGGAATTTTTATTAAAATATCTGAATTTTCTTTTACTAATCTACTCATTCCAAAACCTTCACTACCAATTATTATAGCTAAAGGACCTTTCAAATCTTGATTATAATATAATGTTTCTGACTCTCCATCTGTTCCTATTACCCAAAGACCTGCTTCTTTTAGTTTTCTTATAGAATCATTTAAATTATTTACTCTAGCAATTTTCATATATGTAGTTGCACCTGTTGAAACTTTAACAACAGTACTATTTACTGCAACATTTCTTCTTTTAGGAATTATTATTCCATGAACTCCTGCTGTTTCAGCAGTTCTTATTATTGATCCTAAATTATGTGGATCTTCTATTCCATCTAATATTAATACAAAAGGATCTTCATTTTTTGATTTTGCTAACTCTAAAATATCTTCTACTTCAGAATAATTAAATGGTGGAACAACGGCTACAACACCTTGATGATTTTCTGCCATATAATCTAATTTTGTTTTATCTACTTCTACTAAAACTATTTTTGCATCTTTTGCTTTAGCTATTATTTCATTTATTGATCCATGTTTTTCTCCTCTTTCAACATAAATCTTATTTATATCTTTGTCTGATTTTAATAATTCAAGAACAGCATTTCTTCCAGCTATAACATCTTCATATTCATTATTTAAAGATTCTTCATCATTTCTTCTGTCATCTTCATTTTTTCTTCTATCTTCAAAATCTCTTCTTTCAACAAATCTTCTATCAGATACAGAACGTCTTTCACCAACTCTTCTATCAAATCCATCTCTTTCTTTTGCTCTTCTATCTGATTTTCTTCTATCTATTCCTCTTCTTTCTTGTTCTCTTCTGTCTTCTTGTCTTCTTTGACCTTTTCTTCTATCTTCTCTTTTTTCATTTCTTTCCTCAGCTAATCTTGCTTGTCTGTTTCTTTTATCTCTGTAACTTTCTCTCATTTTTAATCCCCTTAATTTTTTTAATAATAATTATGTTCTATATTTATTAAAATAAATGTAGAACTGCTTACCCTGTAGCGGCTAAAACTAACAGGTTAAGCATCTTCATCATCCAGTTTTAATACCGATAAAAATGCTTCTTGTGGTACTTCTACATTTCCTATTTGACGCATCTTTTTCTTACCTTTTTTCTGTTTTTCTAGTAATTTTTTCTTTCTTGTAATATCTCCACCATAACATTTAGCTAAGACATCTTTTCTCATAGCTGATATTGTTTCTCTTGCAATTATTTTTCCTCCAACGACTGCTTGTATCGGAATTTCAAATAGTTGTCTAGGTATTACTTTTTTTAATTTTTCAGCCATTTTTCTTCCTCTTTCATAGGCTGAATCTTTATGAACTATAAATGATAGTGCATCTACAGCTTCATTATTTATATGTATATCTAATTTTACAAGTTCTGCTCTTCTATTTTCTTTAAATTCATAATCTACTGAAGCATATCCTTTTGTTTTAGATTTTATTGTATCAAAAAAATCATATATAATTTCATTTAAAGGAAGTTCGTATTCAAGTGTTACTCTATTTTCATCTAGATATTTCATATCAATGTAAACACCTCTACGTTCTTGACAAACCTTCATAACATTACCAACAAATTCTTTAGGTATCATAATTTCAGCTTTCATTATTGGTTCTTCCATATAACTTATTTCCGTTTGAGGTGGCAAATCTATTGGATTATATAATTCAATTACTTCTCCTCCTGTTTTATGAACCTGATATATAACTGATGGAGCTGTTGTAATTAGCCCAATATCAAATTCTCTTTCTAATCTCTCAATAACAATTTCCAAATGCAATAGCCCTAAAAATCCACATCTAAATCCAAATCCTAATGCTACTGATGTTTCTGGTTCATAATTTAAAGCAGCATCATTTAATTTTAACTTTTCTAAAGCGTCCTTTAATGGTTCATATTCACTTCCATCTAATGGATACATACCACAATATACCATTGAATTAGCTTTTTTATATCCAGGTAATGGCTCTTTTGCAGGAGTGTTTTTTAAAGTAATTGTATCACCTACATGTAAATCTGATACTGTTTTTACACTTGCTGCAATATACCCAACTTCTCCCGCTTCAAGCTTATCTGATGGAAAATATTGTCCAGCTCCAAAATAACCTACTTCTGTAACTGTAAATACTTTTCCTGTTGCCATAAATAATATTTCATCATTTGCTTTTACTGTTCCATTTTTTATTCTTACATAACTTAAAGCACCTTTATAATTATCATAATATGAATCAAATATTAACGCTTGAAGCTCTTTACTTGCATCTCCTTGTGGTGCTGGTATATCTGTTACTATTCTTTCTAATACTTCATCAACATTTAATCCTGTTTTAGCTGATATACAAGGTGCGTCCATTGCTGGTATCCCAATAATATCTTCAATTTCTTTTTTTACTTCATCTGGTCTTGCATTTGGAAGATCTACTTTATTAATTACTGGTAATATTTCTAAATTATCATCTAAAGCTAAATATACATTTGCAAGTGTTTGTGCTTCTACTCCTTGAGTACTATCTACTACAAGTATTGCACCTTCACAAGCTGCTAAACTTCGTGATACCTCATAATTAAAATCCACATGTCCCGGAGTATCTATTAAATTAAATTCGTATTTTTCTCCATTTTTTGCAGTATAATTCATTTTTACTGCCTGCGATTTTATTGTGATCCCTCTTTCCTTTTCTATATCCATGTTATCTAAAACTTGAGATTCCATTTCTCTTTCAGATAAAACCCCTGTCATTTCTATTATTCTATCTGCTAAGGTTGACTTTCCATGGTCTATATGTGCAATTATACTAAAGTTTCTTATATTTTTTTGTTTATCTTGCATATTTACTCCTTAATCTATTTTTAATAAGTCAAACTTTAAATAGTCTGAACTTACAAGTTTAAATTCTACTCCTTTTACATTTCCTTCTATTGCATCTTTAAGTGATTCAGCATGCAAATGAGCATAATAACATTTTTTTACATTATAATCTGTTAAAGTTTTTATAAAATCAATTTCTTCTGGAACCATCTGTTCTTTATAAAATGGTGGATAATGAATAAATGCAATTATTTCTTTATCTTTTCCAAATTCTTGCAATCCTTTTTCTAAAGATAATTTTAATCTATCATTTTCTCTTTTTAATATTTTATGGTTCTCTTCTGATTTCCAAGAATTAATCCATCCTCTAGTTCCTATAATTACCTTATCATCTATACAATAAGCATTATTATACAAAAAGTCAATATTTTCAAAATTATTTTCTTTTAAAAATTTTTTCATGCTTGTTACTGTGGTCCACCAGTAATCATGATTTCCTTTAGATAATATCTTTTTCCCTGGTAAACTATTTAAGTATTCAAAATCTTTATACGTTTCTTCTAAATATGTAGCCCATGAAAAATCCCCTGGCATTATTACTGTATCTTCTTCTTTTACTTTTTCTATCCAATTATTTTTTATTTTTTCAGCATGATTTTCCCAGTTATTTCCAAAAATATCCATAGGCTTATCTACTGAAAATGATAAATGTAAATCACCTATCACATATATTGACATTAATTTCTCCTTTATAGCACTTCTTTATATACATACATTTAATCTCTTATAATACAATTTCTATTTTTTAATTATAATATTAAAAATTTCACTATAATTTTAACTATTAATTACTCTTCAAATAATTTAATAACTACTCTCCAATTTTCAAATTTGGTACTGCATTTAAACTTAAATCTGCTCTTTCTCCATTTATAAAATTATAATATCCTGCTGCTGCTATCATTGCTGCATTATCAGTACATAAAATAGGTTCTGGATAAAATACTTTTATATTTAATTCTTGCGCTAAATTATCAAAAGAATTTCTTATAAAAGAATTCCTTGAGACCCCTCCTGCTATTGCTATTTTATCTGATGAATATATATTAACTGCCTTTTTTATATTTGTTATAAGCATTTCTGTAACCGCTGTTTGAAAACTAGCACATAAATCTGCTTTATTTATATTTGGATCTTTATGATTTAAATTAATAACTGCTGTTTTTATACCACTAAAACTAAAATCTAAATTATCAAAATGAGTTACTGGTAATTTAATATTAGGCTTTCCTTCTTTCGATAAATTGTCTACCTTTGGTCCTCCTGGATAACCTAATCCGACTACTCTTGCTACTTTATCAAATGCCTCTCCTATAGCATCATCTCTTGTTTTTCCTAATACTTCAAATTCATTATAACTTTTAACATTTACTAAATGAGTATGCCCACCAGAGATAATTAAACATAAAAATGGTGGTTTTAAATCTTTATGTGTTAAATAATCTCCAGCAATATGTCCTTCAATATGGTTTACAGCAACTAATGGTTTCCCTGTTACAAAGCTCAAACCTTTTGCATATGAAACGCCTACAAGCAATGCTCCTACAAGTCCTGGTCCTTGGGTTACAGCTATAGCATCAATATCATCTAATGTAACATTTGCTTGTTTTAGAGCTTCTTTCATTATTCCATTTATTACTTCTGTATGACATCTTGAAGCAATTTCAGGAACTACTCCTCCATATTGTTCATGAATTTTAATCTGAGAATTTATAACATTTGATAATACTTCTCTTCCATTTTTTACAATAGCTACAGATGTTTCATCACAGCTAGATTCAATTCCCATTATTAATATATCTTTCAATTTTTTACTCCTACTTTATTTTTTACTCTACATACTACAAATACTTCTTTATCATTTCTAAGGGAAAACTAATTTTAAAGTTTTCCCTCTCTATTTTTAAATAAATAATAATACTATAGATTCAACAGCTTTAAACAATACATTAATTATTGTAGAAATTACTGGTGAAACAATAATTTCTAAAGCTCCAAAAATCCAAAGTAATAAAAATACCATATATAATGTTTGATAATTTCTAATTAACCATTCTTGTGCTCTATATGGTAATATACTTCTAAAAATTTTTTCACCATCAAGTGGTGGTAATGGAATTAAATTAAAAACACCTAATCCAATATTAATTGTCATTAACATATATAACATTAACATTATTAAACTTCCAGCATATCCATTTATAAAAGCTGGGCTCGCAAAATAACTTAAACAAACATATGCTATACATGAAATAATTGCTAATATAAAGTTCATAAGTGGACCAGCAAGGGAAACCATAGATTCACAAAAATTTCTTGACTTATTGCTTGTAAAATTATTTGGATTTATTTGTACTGGTCTACCCCAACCAATATGTGCAAACATTAATAGAATAAATCCATATGGATCTAAATGTTTTAGAGGATTTAAAGTTATTCTTCCTTGACTTCTTGGAGTAGTATCTCCAAATTTATCAGCTGTCCATGCATGTGCAAATTCATGAAATGTAATTGCTATTATAACAGCTGGAAGTGTTAATAAAATACTTAACCATTCTCCTCTTGACATTGTTGCTAGTGAAAATACTACAAGTATTGCTAGCAATATATAAATAACTCTTTTATCTACTCCGTATCCAAACATTAAATTCCTCCTAAATTAATTCTAAAATTTATTAATAACTAACTTGATTTACAAAATTAATTAGTTTTAATACATTATTTATCATTTGTATATTAACTTAATATTAATTTTTGATGTTAAATCGCTTTTATTATATCATATTTTTTTATATTATCAATTATTTTCTAATCAATATTTTTAACCTATATTTCTAATCAACATTTTAAACTTATATCTTTAATCAATATTTTAAACTTATATCTTTAATCAATATTTAAAAATTCAAGGGGATAACTAAAAGTTTTCCCCTTAAAATTTAAACATATTTTTCTACACTTTTCTGAATTTCATCTTCTACTTCTTTCATTGCATCAAGAGTATTTTGTAACAATTCATCTATTTCTATTCCTAGCATTTCTGCTCCACGATTAATTATATCTCTTGAGCAACCTGCTGCAAAGTTTTTATCTTTATATTTTTTCTTTAAACTTTTTAGTTCCATATCTTTTGTACTTTGTGATGGTCTCATTTTTGCAGCTGCCCAAATTAGCCCTGATAATTCGTCTACTGCAAATAATATTTTTTCCATTTTATGTTCTGGAACAACATCAGAACATATACCATATCCATGACTACAAACAGCATGTACTATCTCGTCATTTGTATTAATTTCTTTTAATATTTCTGGTGCTTTTGCACAATGCTCATTTGGATACATTTCATAATCAATATCATGTAATAATCCTGATAATCCCCAAAGTTCTTCATTTTCTCCATTTTTCTTAGCAAAATATCTCATAATTTGCTCTACTGTAAATGCATGTCTTATATGGAATTCTTCTTTATTATATTTTTTTAATAAATTAATTGCTGATTCTCTATCTATTGTTAATTCTACATTACTTGTACTAGATTTCTTTTCTTCACTTTCACTTTTTTTTGATTTTTTATCATTTGATGCTGTAACTCCTATTGGTTTCATTGTTGGGAATAAAATAACATCTCTAATTGAAGCTGAATCTGTAAGTAACATTACTAGTCTATCAATTCCTATTCCCATTCCACCTGTTGGAGGCATACCATATTCAATAGCCATACAGAAGTCTTCATCCATCATATTTGCTTCATCATCTCCAGCATCTCTTTGCTTTAATTGTTCTAAAAATCTACCTCTTTGATCTATTGGATCATTTAATTCTGAATATGCATTTCCATATTCACGTCCATCTATAAATAATTCAAATCTTTCAACTAATCTCTTATCAGATGGTTTTCTTTTTGTTAAAGGTGATACTTCAACTGGATAATCACAAATAAATGTTGGTTGTTTTAAAGTTTCTTCAACAAAATCCTCAAAGAATTGATTTATAATATATCCTCTTGTTTTCTTTGAATCCTCTAATTCAACACCTTTTTCCTTTGCAATAGCTACTGCTTCTTCATCAGTATTGATAGTATTAAAGTCAACTCCTGTTACTTCTTTTATAGAATCTATCATTGTTATTCTTCTCCAAGGAGATTCTAAATCAATATCTGTTCCTTGATAATTAATTTTAGCAGTTCCTAAAACTTTTTTAGCAACTGTTCTAATTAAATTTTCTGATGTGTCCATCATATCGTTATAATCTTGATATGCTGCATAAAATTCTATGTTTGTAAATTCTGGGTTATGTTTAATGTCCATTCCTTCATTTCTAAACATTCTTCCCATTTCATATACTCTATCAAATCCACCAACTATTAATCTTTTTAAATATAATTCATTGGCTATTCTTAAATACATATCCATATCTAATGTATTATGGTGTGTAATAAATGGTCTTGCTGCAGCTCCACCTGCTATTGTATTTAAAATTGGTGTATCTACTTCTAAATATCCTTCACTATCAAAGAAATTTTTAATCTCTTTTAATATTCTACTTCTTAAAAGGAATGTTTCTTTAACTTCTGGATTTACTATTAAATCTACATATCTTTGTCTATAACGTAAATCTATATCTTTTAATCCATGGAATTTTTCTGGTAAATCTCTTAAAGATTTTGTTAAAAGAACAATCTCTTTTGCGTGTATAGATATTTCTTCTGTTTTTGTTTTGAAAACAAAACCTTTAAGTCCAATAATATCTCCTATATCAAATGTTTTAAAAGCTTTATAACTTTCTTCTCCTAAATCATTTATGCTTACATAACTTTGAATATTTCCTGTAGCATCTTGTATTGTACAGAAAGAGGCTTTTCCCATAATTCTTTTTGCCATAATTCTTCCTGCTACTGAAACATCTTTACCATCATATTTTTCATAATTTTCTTTTATATCTTTACTAAATTCTGTTCTATCATACTTTGTAATTTCAAATGGATCTTTTCCTGCTGATTGAAGTTCTTTTAGTTTATCAATTCTAACTTGCATTAATTTATTAATATCTTCTTCAGTTTGAATTACTCCCTCATTATTATCATTTTCATTCATTATAATCATGCCCCTTTTTATTTAATTTTGACTTTGTTATTATATAACAAAATATGGTTATTGTAAACTTATTTTTTATGATAATTTTTGCCAAAAACTTTGTATTATAGGAATTGTGGAAACAAGTTCCTCGTATAATACAAAAACCTTAAGGCTTTTGCACCTTAAGGTTTTACTTTTAAACTCTAAAGGCACAAACTCTTATAGCCTGTGCCTATTTTTAGACACAGGCTATTTTTTACGTTTGTTTCCTTCAAAAATAATATTAATCATAAAAAATAAGTCTCCTTAAAATTTTTAATATTTTAACATGATTTATAATTATTGTCAACTAATTAAAAATCTTTCAATAATTCTTGTAAAAATTTATAAGTATTTTGTAATGATGTTATTGAAACTCTTTCATTTGGACTATGTACGTCTTCAGTATTTGGACCTATACATACATATTGCAAATCTTTTATTTTATCTTTAAAAAATCCACCTTCAACAACTCCTTGTGTAATCATTTTTTCTAAATTATTATTATATAATTTTTTGTAAACTTTATTACATTTTAATATTAAACTATTATTTACATCTTGCTCTACTCCCTTTAATTCCTGATTCCAATATATGTCTAAATTATTTGTTTTAACAAGTTTTTCTAATCTTTCTAAATATTTATCTCTAAGCTTTAGATCATTTGATCTTGTTGAATATCCGATACTTATATATAAATCATTTTCTTTTACTTCTGCCATATTGCAAGAAAGCACAACATTATTATTTATATATTCTAAAGCTCCATTTTCATAATTATAAATAAAATCTATAACTCTATTTGTAACATTTTTAGAAAAGCTCTTTTTATCTTCATTGCATTTTATTATTTCAATACTTACATTTCGATAAAATTCTTTTTGCTCATTAATCATTTTTTCTATAATTTTTATTTTTTCTAATTTAGTAAAAAATTTTACTGAAAAATCTCTTGGAATAACATTAACTTGACTTCCACCATATATTTCTTTTATATAAACATCTTTTATTTTCTTTAATATACTAATTCCTAATTTTATTGGATTACCTCTTTTCACATCTCCAATATTTCCTCCTGAATGACCTCCTTTAAAATTACTATATTTTAATTCATATTCTACATAATCATCAGGAATATCTATATATTCTTTTTTTATTCTAGCTTTCCACTCTAAACAATTTGCAGAGCCTACTAAAATTTTGCCTTCTCTTCCTCCATCTAAAGATATTATCTTTTTGCTCTCTAGTTTACTTAAATCAATATTTATAGCACCTATCATAGTTGTTTCTTCTTGTACTGTAAATATTGCTTCTATTTTTTGCATTTTTACTTTCGAATCTAATATTGCTAAAATTTGAGCAACTCCTATTCCATTATCTGCTCCTAATGTTGTTCCATTTGCTCTTATGTAGTCATCTTCTTTGTATAAAATAATTGGATCTTTTTCAAAATCATGTTTTATTTCTTCTCTTTTTTCGCATACCATATCTGTATGTGCTTGAAGAGCAATAGCTTCATTTTTTTCATATCCACTTGATGCTTTCTTTTTTATAATTACATTATAATTTTCATCTTCATATACTTCCAATTTTCTCTTTTTAGCAAATTCTACTAAATATTCTTTTATTTTTTCTTCATTTCCAGACTTTCTTGGAATTCTACTTATTTGTTCAAAAAATTTTAATACTTCTTTTGGTTCTACTTCATTAATATTTAATTTTTCCATTTTCCTCTCCTTCACATCAATATATCTTTTTAAGAAATCTTTTGTTCTTTGTTTTTTAGGATTTCTTATTACATCATAACTACTACCTTCTTCAATAATTTTTCCTTGATCCATAAATATTACTCTATCTGCAACTTCTTCTGCAAATTTTATTTCGTGTGTAACTATTATCATTGTTCTCTTTTCTTTAGATAAGTCTTTTATTACTTTTAAAACTTCTCCTGTTAATTCTGGATCTAATGCACTTGTTGGTTCATCCATACAAATTATTTTTGGATTTATTGCTAAGCATCTAGCAATTGATACTCTCTGTTTTTGACCACCTGATAAATTGCAAGGATATGAATTTGCCCTGCTTAACAAATCCATTTTTTCTAATAATTCATATACAACTTTTTCTGCTTCATTTTTATCTTTTTTTATTACTTTAGTTTGGCTTATCATTATATTTTCTTTTACTGATAAATGTGGAAACAAATTGAAATCTTGGAATACCATTCCCGTATATAGATTTATTTTTTTCAAAATCTCTTTATTATTATAAATTGGTTTTGATTTTTTATATTCTTTAATCATTTTTTCACCATTTATGATAATATTTCCTGAATCTATTTTTTCTAAATTATTTATACATCTTAATAGAGTGGATTTTCCTGATCCAGAAGGTCCAAGTATTACAAGAGTTTCTCCTTCTTTAACATTTAAAGATATATCTTTTATAATTTCTAAATTATCATATTTTTTTGATACATTCTTAACTTCTAAAGATCGGAAGATCACACGTCTGAACTCCAGTCACCTACGACAA
>CAMSWH010000023.1 GCA_947064765.1 uncultured Clostridium sp. | reverse complement strand
ATTTTCCTGTTGGTCTATCACCAGTTAATATTCTTTTTCTATTTTCCATATTATCCCTCACTTAATCTTAAGTTAAATTTAAAGTATTACTATTATACTTCATTTTTCTTTAAAAATCAATCTTTTGTAAAACTATATAGTTATTGTATAATTACTAAAATATTAATTCCATAGTCTTTTCAAATTTTAATATATACGGGGACGTAGATGTTGTCTAAATTATTTTAGATTAAAAGTTAAAATTTAAAATCAAATTAATTTAGACAACATCTACGTCCCCATATCTATATCTAACGTAATATTCTCATTGTATTTATTATTGTAATTAAAGTTACACCAACATCTGCAAAAACTGCTTGCCACATCTCGGCTACTCCAAATACACTTAAAACTAATACTAATATTTTTATTATTAATGCAAATAGTAAATTCTGTTTAATAATTTTATTCGTCTTCTTAGAAATTTTAATAGCTTCTTCTATTTTTATTAAATCATCAGTCATAATAACAACATCTGAAGCTTCAATAGCTGAGCTTGCTCCAATTCCACCCATTGAAATTCCTACATCTGATAATGCTAAAACTGGTGAATCGTTTATTCCATCTCCAACAAATGCTACTCTATTTTTAGTTTCTTTATTTGTACTTATTATTTTTTCTAGTTCATTATATTTGTCTTGTGGTAACATTTCAGATTTTACTTCGTCAATTTCAATTTCTTTACCAACTTTTGAAGCTATATCTTTATTATCCCCTGTAAACATTCTTGTTTTTATTCCTAAAGTTTTCAAATTATTTATAGCTTCTTTTGTTTCTGATTTTAAAGTATCATTTAAAACTATTGCGCCAACTACTTCATTGTCTAATTTCACATATATAACTGTTCCTACTTCATTTTCTTTTTTAGCTTCTGTAAAATCTGCATTTCCTATTTTTATTTCTATGTTTCCTAAATTATATTTTATCCCTTTTCCTGAAACTTCTTCAAAAATTCTTATTGCTGTGTTTTCTACTTTTTTCCCATATTCTTTTAGTATTGCAACTGCTATAGGATGGTTTGAAAAACTTTCGCCAATTGCTGCATATTCTAAAACTTGTTCTTCTGAATATTTATTTGTATATAATTTAACTTTTTCTACACCAAATTCACCTTTTGTAAGAGTTCCTGTTTTATCAAATATAATTTCTTTTATATCTTTTAAACTATCTAAATAATTGCTTCCTTTTATTAATATTCCAGCTTTTGATGCCTTTCCTATTCCTGTAAAATAACTTAAAGGAACTGATATAACAATAGCACAAGGACAAGAAACTACTAAAAATATTAATGCTCTATATATACTTTCTGTATATTCTACACCTGATATTAAAGGTAAAACTATGGCAACTATTAAAGCAAACAAAACTACTATTGGTGTATAAATTCTTGAGGCTTTGTTTACAAAAGTTTCTGTTTTTGTTTTTTTATCAGTAGCATTTTCTACTAAATCCAAAATTTTTCTTACTGTACTATTTTCATATTTTTCTGTTACTTTTACTTCTATTAAACCTTTTTCATTTATACTTCCTGAAAGGATATTATCATTTTCTTTTACATTAACTAAATTGCTTTCTCCTGTTAAAGATGCTGTATTTAAAGATGCATAACCTGAAACTACTATTCCATCTAATGGTACTTTTTCACCTTGTTTTACTACTATAATATCTCCAATATTTACTTCTTCTGGTTTTACTTTATGTTCATGATGCTCGTGTTTTAAATTTGCATATTCTGGTTTTATATCCATTAAATTTGCTATAGATTTTCTTGTATTATTAACAGCTTTTTCTTCCAAAATTTTTCCTATTTCATATAAAACTATAACCATTAAACCTTCTGCTTGTTCTCCTATAAAATAAGCTCCTATGCATGAAACTGTTACTAAAAAGTTTTCATCAATAGTTTTACTTTTTAATAATTTTATAGCATTTTTAGTTGTTCTAAATAATAGTATTACATATGCAAAAATTGTACATATTAAATTACAATATCCTGGAAGTTCAATATAAATTCCAAATATCATAAAAATTATTCCAATAACTAATCGCACTAAGTTTTGGTTTATTTTTAATTTACTATCTTTTTCTTCATGTCCATCATGTATATGTTCATGATGATGTGCATCTAATACTTCTACTTCTGGCTCTAATTCTGCTACTACTTTTACAATGTCTGGTTTTATATTTTCTAAGTCTGATTCTAATGTTAATTTCAATGTATTAAAATTAACATTAACATTTTTATAATCTTTATTTTCAGCTAATTTATTTTGAATTTTATTTGCACAATTAGCACAATCTAAATCTTTTAATGTAAATTCATATTTCTTCAATGTGTTCACGACCTTTCTCAAATATCTCTTTTACATGATCATCATCTAATGAATAATAAACAATCTTTCCTTCTTTTCTAAATTTAACAAGTTTTGATTGTTTTAATACTCTTAATTGATGTGATATTGCTGATGGAGTTGAATTCGTTATACTTGCTATATCTCCTACGCATAATTCTTCTTCTAATAATGCACATATTATTTTCATTCTAGTTGAATCACCAAATACTTTAAATAATTCTGCTAAATCAAATATTAATTCATCACTTGGTAGAGTTTGTTTTATTTTTTTTACTTTTTCTTCATCAACAATTTGAATATCCTCGCCTATTAATTCTTCGTTCATAAATGCTCCTCTCTTTTTTAGTAATTTATTTATATTATATGTGAATATATGAATATTTGTTCATATATTCATTATAGTTATATTATATTATTTTGTCAATATATTTTTCTAAATAATTTGTCCATTTTTGTCTCTTTATAAAAGTAAAAATAGATGTTATTATTATTTTACAATTGACAAGATATCTTTTAACAAACTACATTATACAGACAAAAAAACAAGTAGCTTTCACTACTTGCTTCTTATATTATTCAATTAATTATCTCTTCCCTCTGGTAATGCTGGATAATCTAAAACTACTTTAATTTGCATTACATATCTTATTGTTCTTACAAACTTACTATTTTTAAATCTTTGCCATAGTGATGGTTTAGCTTCAAATCTAGTTTCTTCAAAGAAATTATCTAATTCATCTGGTACTACTGTTTGACCAGTAACTTCTTCAGTTCCTATTCCAGATGTTACATCTGCTCCTTCTACTGATGCTGCTGCAACATTTTCTGTTACACCTGCTGTTTCTCCCACTACTTCACTTCCTACTTCTGTTTCAGCACTTGCTTGTTCTGTTAGTTCTCCTTCTTCTTCAACAGGAGCTGGTATATATTTTAATGCTTCTGCAATTTCAATTCCTATGTAACTTAAAGCTTTTGATCTATCTTCAATTCTTTCAATATCAATTTCAATATGTAAATTTGATTCTAGGTTATTTATTTTTGCATCTATTAACTTAACTGCATCTGCGCATTCTTCTGATTCTTTATCTTTTGCTTTTCCAATTATTGTTAAAGCTTCTGCAACATCTGCTGGATATTTTGATTCAATTTTCTTTACTATTTCTTTCCAATTTTTAGCTTTTCCTTTAACAGCTGTTGTAGCATCTCTTAATATACTTGCCAATTTTATATTTTTTTCTCTTTGTCTAATTAATTCTTCAATTTTTTTAGTGTTTTCTTCAAATTGATTTGTTGCGTATTCAACTAAGTCATAAGATGCTTTATAAACACTCTTTGGAAAATTCTTTTTATTAGGATATTCTAATAAATATGTTTTTATTGATTCTACTAAATCTTTAAAATAAGAATCATCTTCCAATTCAACAATTTGTTTTTTACTGTTTGGATTAATTAATTTTTGAACTTTGTCAATATTTGATAATATCTTTTCTTCCGTGATCACCATCTTCACGTTTACTATGCCTGATTTATGAAAAAATGACATTGTAAACTACCTCCTTCGTATCAATCTAATTAAATACTAAAATAATTATATCCTCTTTTCCGTAAAACTACAAGTCCTTTTTCGACTTTTTTTATTACATTTTTGTAACATTTTACTATGTTTTTGTAATATTACGTCCTTTTCTGTCAAACGCTTGAAAATCTGGGATTTTCTTCTACAAAACTTTTTTTATTTCTTCAAATCTTTTAATTTTTAATGTTGTTGTTTTTATTAATTCTTCTTCTGTTAAAATCATCTCTTTTACATATTTATATGTTGGCATTGTTCTATTTATTTCTTTAACTTTATTCCATAATATTTTTTTAATTTCTTCTTCATCTTCTGTATTATATTCTTCTTTAATTTTTTCTTTATCATATACTATTTTAGTACAAATTTTCAAGTCTATAGGATCGTCTTTTTCTGGCTTTCCATATACAAACGATTCTTTAACTCCTGGTATTTTATTTATTAGACTTTCAATTTCCTCTGGATATACATTTTTTCCATTTTTTAATACAATTACACTTTTCTTTCTTCCTGTTATGAATATAAATCCATCTTTATCAATATATGCTAAATCACCTGTTGCAAACCATCCATCTTCTGTTATAGAATTATCTTCTATTCCATGATATCCAAGCATAACACTTGGACCTTTAACCGCTAGTTCACCTATTCCCATTTCATTCGGTTCTATAATCTTTGTTTCTAAACTTGGAAATGTTTTTCCTATAGATCCTAATTTTCTACATGTTGGATGTTCTGCAGCTATAACTGGTGCTGTTTCTGTTAAACCATACCCTTGATATGTTTCAATTCCTAACTCATTTAATCCTTTCTCTGTTTCTGAATCAAATGCAGCACCTCCAGCAACAAATAATCTTAATTTTCCACCTAAAGAATCTAAAACTTCCTTAAATAATTTTCTTCTAATATCCATTCCAAAAATTTTAGCTACTTTACTTAATTTTATTCCAAATTTTACTTTTCTAAGTTTTCCTTTTTTTTCAATTGATTGCATAACCTTTTTATACATATTATCAAAAAGAACTGGTACTGCAATCATTGCACTTGCTTGATAGTCTTTTAGATTTTCTGCAATATGTCTAATTCCTTGACAAAATCCGATTGAAGCTCCTTTACTTACTGGATATAAAAATCCAACTGTACACTCAAAAACATGATGTAATGGTAAAAAAGATAAAAATGTATCTTCTTTTGTTACATCAAACGTACATGAAATATCATATATATTAGCACAAATATTTCCATGTGATAACATAACCGCTTTTGATGTAGATGTTGTACCAGATGTAAATAGCATTGATGCCATTTCATTATTATTAATTTTTGCATCTAAAAAGCTTCTTGCTCCATTTTTTATTAAATCTTTTCCAAGCTTAACTAATTCTTTTTGTGAATATACTTCTTCTTTTTTTTCTTCTAAATCCATTGATATAAAAAATTTTATTTTTCCGATTTTATCGTCTTTAGCTTTTTTCATTACTTCATCATATTTAGAAGAATAAAATATAGCTTCCATTTCAGAACGTTCTATTAAACTTAAAATCTCATTTTCTGGAAGTGATTTATCTAATGGTACTACAATTCCTGTACCACAAATAACAGATAAATAAGCCTCTTCCCATTCATATCTATTTTCAGAAATAACTCCTATTCTTTTATCTTTTAATCCTATACTAATTAATGCTGTTCCTAAATTATTTATTTCGTCAATATATTCATTATATGACATTGTATTTATTTTTTCTGAATCATCTTCTTTAAATTTAAAAGCTATCTCGTTTCCAAATTCATTTTTTGTATTTGTTATCATTTCTTTTAAATTTTCAAATTTCTTTGCTTCAAAAACTTTTTCGCATCCTTTATAGATTCTTTCTCCCATTTTTATTCCATCCTTTATATGATTTTATCAAATAACGTTTTTTCATACTCATTATACAAATCATGAATATCTATCTTTTCTAATCCTGCTTTTCTTTTGTAAATTAAAGTTGAACAAGTTAATGAAAATATTTCAGAAGCTAATACTTCTGCATTGCAATTTACAATATCTCCATTATCAACACCTTCTTGTACAATACCTTGTATTACTTCAATATATTCTATAACCTTTTGCTTACAAAATACATTTCTTGATTCATTCCCCCATGTTTGACTAAGAACAATAGTTAATAAATTTTCATATTTTGAAACAGCTTTTAATTGTATTAAAGAAACTGCTTTAATTTTATCTAATACATTATCACATTTTGAAATTTTAATTTCTATACTATTTATTAAAAGTTTCATTCCTTCTTCGATTAAAAAATTAAAAATTTCTTCCTTACTATTAAAATGATAATATAGAGTACCTTTAGCTACCCCTACAGTAGCTGTAATTTCCTCTATACTGGTTGCATCATATCCTTTTTCTGAAAAAAGCTTTAATGATGTCTCGAATATTTTTCTTTTAGTTTTATTCATACAATTTCACCTATCTAAAAATTTATACACATTATATAAAATTATTATAAAATTTGCAATAAAAAAATAATAAAGTGAATAAATAGTCAAATTTATTTTTTCTTATAAAATAGCAAAAAGCCACGCTTAGTAAAACAGCTGGCTCTTGCTTTATTCTTTTTTTAACATGGCTATGAAACTTCTAAATATTTTTCTACTGCCTCTCTCAATTTAATAATTTTTTCTCTTTTTTCTGGACTTAAAAAGTTCTTTTCCGTAAATTCTGATGAGGTAAGAATTGTATTATATGAAGCTTGGAGCAATATATCTAATTGCTTTTCCATTGGCAATCCTCCTCTGATATCTACGATATATTCATCCTCTCCTCGTATTTCAATCTTTCTTACAACGACTTCCATGCTCTAAATTCCTCCTGTCTTGACTTAATTGCTAATTGCAATGCTTGAATACATGTTACATTTTCTAAAAATTATAGAACGGTTATTTAAATTTGTCAATATAAACTTAACTATTCCTGTATTCTTTTTATAATTTCATCAAAAGTAATTCCATATTTCTCAATCTCTTTAATATCTCTTTTTATACTATTAATTTTATTATCTATGGTATTTTTTAATATAGCATCTGTTTTTTTATTAATAAAAGTTCCTTTTGTTGATAAAGTAACAATTACTCCTTTATTTTCTAATATTGTATATGCTTTTTTTACTGTATTAGGATTTATTCCAAGCTGAGTTGCCATATCTCTTATAGAAGGAATCTGCTCTTCAGGCTTTAAAATTTCCAAAGCAACATATCTTTCTATCTCTTGAACAATTTGTTCATATATAGGTTTTCTACTTTGGTAGTCTAAATTTATCATATCAATTCCTCCTTTCTAAAAAGATATTACTTCTGCACTTTCTTTTGTACCTTTTATCTCAACGTCTTCTTCTACATTATAAAACTCACTCATGTTAACATTATTCTTGATTAATCCTTCAAACTTTTCTACTTCATTAGTATAAAATCCAAAATCAAGTTCATGGCAATATACATAATAATATGGTTTTTCTGGATTAACTTCATTTTTATAGTTTTCTTTTATAAATTTAAATATTATATCTCTTTCTTCATTTTCTGCATACAAACTTGCTTCTTGCTCTCTTTCTGGATATTTTTTTACTATTCTAAGGTTTGAATTATTTGAATATTTATTAATATTTTTTTCATATTCAGCTATGCTACTATTTGCATCTTCATTAATTATTTTAATAAATTCTTTTTCAAGTTCTGGTAAATCATCTAATTCTATTCTTATAGTTTGTCTTTGATGATTTTTATATCTATAAATTATTATATAGTTACTTGAGTAATAATTCACATAACTTTTTTTATTAGATTCTAAATTCATTCTATTTTCAAAATATTTTTCTAGATTATCGTTAATTAATTTGACTAAATCATCATTTAATTTTAAATTTTTATATTTACGTGTTTCACCTAAATTTATAATAACATCTTCTTCGATTTTTATGTTCTTAGCTAAATCATTAACATATTTTTTCTCATTTACTAATTTATTTAATAATTCATTAAATAACTCTCTTTCTAAGTATGAATAATCTTCTATTATATCACCATTTTTAAGTTTTAATTTTAAACCTATCTGGATTCCATTGTTTGAAAAATAATCTGTTTTATAATTATCTAAAATAAAATCTACTATTTCTTTATTTTCTATTTTAGCATCTAATTTTGTTCTTCTATTATTGGTATAGAATATTCCTAAATCTAAATTTACTTCTGCTATATCATTAATATCAACCTTTTGCACTCTATAAAGAAAATTGCCTTTTATTTGATCTAATCCAACTATTACTCCATATAAAATAACACTTGAACATACAAAACTAATAATTGTTGTTTTTAATTTTACTTTTTTATTTGTTATTAAATCATAAATAAAATAGTATACAAATATTAAAAATATTATAAGAATTAATTCTGGAATTTTTACCTCATCCTGTATATATTCTACTATTCTTATCATTGGATATAATGTTAATAGTTTTACAAATAAATGTACTTTTGTACTTTCAAAAGAGTAGCCTGTATTTTCCATTTTTCTTTTTTCAAATAATTTTACTCCTAAAAATATATAAATTGCTCCTAAAACTAAAGTATAAATTACAGAATTTAAACTATATATAGTACTTTTCATCATAAGAGTATAAAAAATATTTATCGGTAATGTAAATACTGTTGATTTACTAATATATAAAAATCTATCAGGCCCACTAAAATAATCCATTTCAACTGGTATATTATATCCTGCTCCTAAATTAAAAACTCTAATAAATGGCAATAGAAATAATATTAGCATACTTAAAACTATTTGTATAAATTTATTTCCAGAAATAGTTAATGCTAAACTAGAAATAATAAACATAAAAATATATGATACTGCCATTATCACAAAGCTATCAACTAGCATTGACATTGAAATTAAACTTGTTTTTACTATAAATAAGTAAAAAGCAATTATTATAAAATTTATAACTTGTAATAATACTAAGTATAATATTCCTGTTATTATATTAGTTAAATATATTTTCTTTCTGCTTATTGGCATTGCATTTATAAAATCTATACTATTTCTTTTATATACATAACCTAATAAAACATTTGATAATATAAATGGAATTATGAATATTCCAACTATATTTGCAATTATTAAAGGCGCTAGTTCATATGGAGTTTCATATGCAGAATTATCATAACTATATAAACAAAACAATGTTATTATAGGTATTATAACAAGCATTATTGATAAAACACCTTTTGATTTTTTTAAATTTTGTATTGCATAATTTTTGCTAAACAACTTGGTTAAATTCATATCCAATCACCTCCATCTCATAAATAAATATTTCTTCTAAAGTAAGTGATAAAAAGTCTAAAATTAAAGGTGATTTTTCTTTTAAATTTTTTTCTATTTTTTCTCTATCTCCTTTAAAAATCATTGTAGCAACACTTCCTACCTTTTTAAAAGAAAGTGGCTCTAGTTCTTTAAAAGTTTCTTCACTAAAATCTTCTTTTAATGATATTTGAACTTTAAACATATTAGTTTTTAAGCTATCTACATCACTTTCAAATAATACTCCACCCTTATATAAAACACCTAAATTATCACATATATCTTCTAGTTCTCTTAAGTTATGACTTGTCATTATTATCGTTGTGTTTTTACTTGACATATGTTTTGCAAGTATCTTTTTCATAAGATTTCTTACAACAGGATCTAATCCATCAAACGTTTCATCAAAAAACATATAATCTGCATTTGTTGCTAATATGCAAATCAGAGCACATTGTCTTTTCATTCCTTTTGAAAAATTATCTAATTTTGTATTCATATCTAATTTTAAAATTTCTGCAAGTTCTTTTAAATATTCTATATCAAATTTCTTATACATTGATTTATAGTATTTTGCCATATCCATTAATGTATAACTTGAAATAATATATAAGTCATCTGGCAAAAATGCTAATTTTTGTTTTACTTCTTCATTATTCTCAACTTCTACATCATCAATAAGTACACTTCCAGAGTCCTTTCTAAATACATCATTAATAATTCTTAAAAGTGTTGATTTCCCGGCACCATTTGCTCCTATTAATCCATATATTGAATTAGTTTGAATATTGCAATTTAGATTATCTAAAACTTTTTTCTTTCCAAAAGTTTTATTCAAATTGCTAATTTTAATCATAAATACCTCCTATCTGCTTTTCAAATACTATTCAAGATTTTATATTGTAATAATATTGTTCTACTGTCTTGAATTTATTTAAACAAATAAAAATATAATTGTACTATTTGTACTAGCACAATTATATTATTCTTTTAATATAAAGTCAATATATTTAAAATCATAATCCGCCATTTCACATATATTTTACAAAATATACATAAAATGTTATAATAATTATATGGACTATACTTTTATAGATTGGAGGCGAATATATGCCTAGCATAAAAGAACTATTGTCTATGTTGCAAAATTTAGAGGCAGATCCCGAACTTCGGGAATTCACTCCACTTTTTGAGGAAATAAGAGCAGGTATTGATGCTCCAGATTATGATAATATAGAAACAGTTTTAGACCTTTTTGTTAAAACTAACTATTCTTTTAATTGCAGGAAAATCGCTGAAGAAGCATATATAAATGCAAATAAATATCTTCCCCGAAAAAAGTGGTATGAACTAGATGATGATTAACTGTTCTTATGCGAAAAAACTGCTGGTACAACAAGTACTAGCAGTTTTTTTACATTATTTACTTATCTATCATATCTGTTATTAAAAAACTATATCTCAGTAATATCAACAGGTAACAAATCAGTTTCATCTGTTTCATCTTCTATAGCTTGATATAATGCATTTACAGTATCTAAAGATGTAAAACAAGGAATTTTACATTCTACTGCCATTCTTCTGATTTTAAATCCATCTCTATTTGATTCTTTTCCTTTTGTAGGAGTATTAATAACAAAATTAATTTTTCCTGACTCTATTAAATCAATAATACTATTTGTTCCTTCCCATAATTTTTCTATAATTATTGATTCTACCCCATTACTTCTTAAAAATTTAGCTGTTCCTGATGTAGCAAAAATTTCAAAACCTTTTCTTTTAAACTTTTCAGCTATTGGAAGCATCTCTGGTTTATCCTTATCCCTTACAGTTATTAATATAGCTCCTTTAGTAGATACATTTGCTCCGCTTGCTATAAAAGCTTTAAGTACTGCGTCTTCAAATTTTTTAGATACACCTAAAACTTCACCTGTTGATTTCATTTCAGGACCTAAAGAAGTATCAGCATTTTTTATTTTTTCGAATGAGAATACTGGCATTTTTACACATATATAATCACTCTTTTTATATAATCCTGTTCCATATCCTAAGTCTTTTAGCTTTTTACCAAGAATCACATTAGTTGCAATATCTATCATTGGTAAGTTTGTTACTTTACTAATATATGGAACTGTTCTACTTGAACGTGGATTTACTTCTATTATATAAACTTCTCCATTACTTATAATAAATTGTATATTTAATATTCCTATTATATTAAGTTCTTTAGCTATTTTTTCAGTGTATTCTATAATTTTCTCTTCTTGTTCTTTTTCAACATTTTGAGTTGGATACACAGAAATACTATCTCCAGAGTGTACACCTGCTCTTTCTAAATGTTCCATTATACCTGGTATTAAAACATCTTCTCCATCACAAATAGCATCTACTTCAACTTCTCTTCCTAAAATATATTTATCAACAAGTATAGGATGTTCTTGTTCTATAGTATTAATTTCATTTACATACTCTTCTATCTCTTTATCATCATAAGCAATAGCCATACCTTGTCCACCTAAAACATATGATGGTCTAACTAAAACTGGATATCCTAAATAATTTGCAACTCTTTTAGCTTCGTCAACTGTATATATTGTACTTCCCTTTGGTCTTAAGATTCCACAATTATTTAATGCCTCATCAAATTCTTTTCTATCTTCTGCTCTATCCATATCAATTTCTTGTGTTCCCATTATTTGAACACCCATATCTGATAAAGCTTTTGTTAATTTTATAGCTGTTTGACCACCAAATTGAACTATTGCGCCATCCGGTTTTTCAACATTTACTATATTTTCAACATCTTCTGCTGTTAAAGGCTCAAAATATAATTTATCTGCTATATCAAAATCTGTACTTACTGTTTCTGGATTATTATTTACAATTATTGTTTCATATCCTTGTTTCTTTAAAGCCCAAACTCCATGAACACTACAATAATCAAACTCTATACCTTGACCTATTCTTATTGGTCCTGAACCAAGTACCATAACTTTCTTTTTACCTGATTCTTTTGCTTCATTATCATCATCATAACTTGAATAATAATAAGGAGTTTTTGCTTCAAATTCAGCACTACAAGTATCAACCATTTTAAAGTTTGCTACAATACCATTTTCTTTACGTAGATTTTTTATTTCATCTTCTGTTTTTCCAGAAAGTTTAGCTATTATCTTATCAGTAAATCCAAGTCTTTTTGCTTTTTCAAGCATTTTAGAATTCATTTGATTTAATTCAAGTTCTCTTTCCATTTTTACAAGTTTATAAACTATACCTATAAAAAATCTATCTATTGTAGTTATTTCATGTATTCTTTCAACAGATATCTCTTTTCTAATTGCCTCTGCAATTACAAAAATTCTCTCATTATCAACATTTTTTAATCTTTCTTCTAATTCTGGTTTTTCTAAATCTTTTAATTTATCTAAACTTAAATATTCAACATTTTCCTCTAATGAACGAATAGCTTTCATTAATCCAGCTTCTAAGTTAGGAGCAATGGCCATAACTTCTCCTGTTGCTTTCATCTGTGTTCCTAAAGTTCTACTTGCTGTAAGAAATTTTTTAAATGGCCATTTTGGTATTTTTACTACTACATAATCAAGAACTGGCTCAAAGCAAGCATACGTTTTTCCTGTTACTTCATTTTTTATCTCATCTAAAGTATATCCAAGCGCAATTTTACTTGCAACTTTAGCTATTGGATAACCTGTTGCTTTTGAAGCTAATGCTGATGAACGACTTACTCTTGGATTAACCTCAATTACTGCATATTCAAAACTTGTTGGATTTAATGCAAATTGAACATTACATCCTCCTTCTATCTTTAATGCTGATATAATTTTTATAGCAGATGTCCTAAGCATCTGATATTCTTTATCAGATAATGTTTGAGATGGAGCAACTACTATACTATCTCCTGTATGTACACCAACTGGATCAATATTTTCCATATTACATATTGTAATGCAGTTGCCTTTACTATCTCTCATTACTTCATATTCTATTTCTTTCCAACCAGTAATACATTTTTCAACTAATATCTCATTTACTCTAGACATTCTTATTCCAGAACCAGCAATTTCTTCTAATTCTTCCATAGTGTATGCTATACCACCACCAGTTCCACCTAATGTATAAGCAGGTCTAATAATTACTGGTAAGCCTATTTCTTTAGTAAATTCTACTGCATCTTCTACAGTATGAACAACTTTGCTTGCTATACAAGGCTCTTTGATTTCTTCCATCATATCTTTAAAACATTGTCTATCTTCAGCATTTCTTATTCCATCAACACCTGTACCTAAAAGTCTAACATTTTTTTCTTTTAAGAAACCTGATTCTTCAAGTTCCATAGCTAGATTAAGACCAGTTTGACCACCTAAGTTTGGAAGTATGCTATCTGGCTTTTCTATTTCTATTATTTTCTTTACAGTTTGAATAGTTAAAGGCTCTATATAAATTTTATCAGCCATATTCTTATCAGTCATAATAGTTGCTGGATTAGAATTAATTAAAACTACTTCAATTCCTTCTTTTTTTAATTCTCTACAAGCTTGTGTTCCCGCATAATCAAACTCTGCTGCTTGTCCTATAATAATTGGTCCCGAACCTATAACTAAAACTTTTTTTATTGATTTATTTTTTGGCATTTTACTTCTCCTATCTTCGCTCCGCTCAGACCGTGATTTTAAAATTTTAGAATAAAATTTTAAAATCACAACTATACGAATATATTATAATTTATTTTTTATTTCACACATCTGCTTGTTGGTGGACATTTCTGTCTATCAACAAACGTCACTAAAAAGACATCATATCTATAAATTCATCAAAAATATATGCTGTATCTTCTGGTCCTGGGCAGGCTTCTGGATGAAATTGTACTGTAAATATTTTTTTATTTTTATATCTTAGTCCTTCAACAGTTCCATCATTTAGATTGATATGAGAAACTTCTGCTACATTTTTATTTATACTTTCTTCTAAAATATAATATCCATGATTTTGAGAAGTTATATGTACTCTATCTTCTTTTAAATCTTTTACTGGATGATTCGCTCCTCTATGTCCATATTTTAATTTAGCTGTTTTTGCACCTAGGGCTATTCCCATTAATTGATGACCTAAGCAAATTCCTAAAATAGGAATATTTGTATCATATAATTTTTTTACATTTTTTATTTGGAACTCACAATCTTTAGGATCTCCAGGTCCATTTGAAAGCATTATTCCATCTGGTTTCATTGCAATTATTTTTTCAGCTGGTGTATCTGCAGGAAAAACTGTTACTTCCACATCTCTTTTTAATAATGAATTCACTATGTTATGTTTAAAACCATAATCGATCAAAGCAACTCTTTTGCTTTTACCTTTTCCATAAACTTTTACCTCTTTTGATGTTACTACATCAACAACTTTTCCAACTTCGTATTCTTTTATTTTTTGCATTATTTCGTCAATATCATTAATATTTGAAGTAACATATCCTTTCATTGTTCCAGCATCTCTTAATATTTTAGTTAACTTTCTTGTATTTATATTTGTTAGTCCTGGAATTTTATAATCTCTTAAAAATTTTTCAAGATTTTCTTTTGTTCTAAAATTACTTTCAAATTCAGCAAGTTCATGAATAAATATAGCTTTTGCCCATATTTTATCAGACTCTGTATCTTCTGGTATAATTCCATAATTTCCAATTAATGGATATGTCATTACTATACCTTGTCCAGCATAAGAAGGATCTGTAAATGTTTCAATATATCCTGCCATCCCTGTATTAAATACTACTTCACAAGCTGTATCTGCATTATATCCTATTCTTTCTCCTTCAAAAATTTCACCATTTTCTAATACTAAATATCCTACCATTTTATTTCCTTTCTTTATCAATATTAAAAAATTACTTAATAATAGATCTAATTACTAAAAAAATCAGAGTTACTATTTTGTATATAGTGCAAACTGCTATACAATATATATCCTACAATAATTATCTAATACAAAAAATTATTTCACTAGAATAATTTTCATACTATAAAAAAACACTAAATAAATTTAGTGTTTTTGAAATAATAATTATTAATTTTTAAATTTGAAAATGTAAATAAAACTATTAAAGAATAAATAGCCTTAGAATTTAAAAATGATTTATTTTTTATTCCTTTAAAGCTATTTAATATTAACATTATAATTTTTCCTTTCATTTATTTACATCACTTTATAGATTTTACTACATATTTATTTAAAAATCAACCTTTTAATATTAAAATTTGAAATTTTATTTAAGTAAAACAAAAGTGAACGATATTCAATAAAATTTAATTAATCATCCACTTTTATTTTTAAATTAATATAAATCTTAACGACCTCCGCAGCCACCTCCGCCGCCACCGGCCGCCGCCACCGCCAGAGAATCCACCTCCGCCGCCACTTCCGCTACTGCTTGAAGAGTGAGCAATATTATAAGCTGACCTAGCATCTCTATAAACATTTTCTAATCCACTACTTAATGAATTAAAACAATTTTCTCCATAACTATTATTACTTATTATATGCCAATAAGTATATCTATAAAATCCATTACTATAACTTGTTTGATTCTCTTCCATAAACATTTCTGGATGTACTACTTTTAACTGTTTTATAACTTGTTTTGATATTCCAAAAGTAGTTGCATAAACTAAAAATTTTTCCCATAAAACTATATCTGGAACTTGTTTATCTTTTAATAGAGAATAGTCTTCCATATATTTTTTTAAGCCTTTCCATTGATGTAATTCTAAGTCACCTTTTTGTGATAGTAAAGTTATTTTATTGATATTACTATTATAAACAGCTATATTAGCTATTAATAGTATATATAATGAAAATACAAATATAGCAATTGGTGCAACGAAAAATAGTATTACAAGCATTACTATATTAAAAGTCATTTTTCTTCTCCATTTTTCTGTTAGTTTATATCTTTTTTGATCGAAGTTTCCACATTCATTTTGATATGTTTTTACTATTTTTTCTAATTTTTGAAGTCTTCCATATACTTTATCATAATGTTTTTTTGCATATTTTGAAAATTCTTTTGTAGTTATATATCCATTTGAACTTACTGCTTCTTTTAATATTTCAAAAATAATTTCTTCATCTTTTGTTAATTCTACTTCTTTGCTATTTTCACTTAAAATTATTTTTACTTCATCTTTATCTATTGGTTCAAACTCAACTAAATTTTTTAAAGACAAATCTAAAATTGTTGCTGCAAAAATTTTAGGTAAATTTATTCCAATTACAGAAGTATTATTTTGATAATAATATAAATATGAAGCTCTTGCTGGTGTCGCATTCTGTTCATCTGGTATTTCTCTAAAATATTCTATATGTGGATCTGGATATGCATATTGTTCTTTTAATTTATTTCCTTTCTTATTAATACTAATAACTCTAAAAACTGTAATTAATATAACAATCGCATTTCCGCCTATAAAAACAGCTACTTGAATTATAGCATTTCGTCTTTCTTCATTTGCCTCATCTGCCCATCTTTGTTCTTGTATCAAAATACGTTCCAATCTATCTTTATCAATTGAAGTATAAACATTATCATATATATTTTCTTCAGTAACAACTCTAACTTCTATCATAGTTCCTTCTGATAATGAATCAATCGAAAAAGAAACTACATCTTTAGCTGTTCTTTCAATATTACCAGTTAAATCTCCATGAGCCCAAACTCTTAATTTCTCAATATCACTTACTTCTTTTGGTAATTTTATAGTACCAGTAACATTTTTTCCTGGAATTTGATTATCAGTACCTAAAAACTGCCAATATAACTCTGTACAATCATTATATACTTTTACAGCATCTTCTATAGTATAGTATAACTTATAAGTTCTAGTAGCTGTTGAATTATCTAATCCAACGTTCCAAGCTATTTCAAATTTATAATCACTTAGTGCTAATGCATAAAAGCATCCATCATCTACATGATATTGTTCTTCATAAATTTTTTGTAATGGCTTTTCTACACCATTTTCATCAATTCTTGAAACTCTAACATTAGTTATTGCAGAATACTTAGAACTGTCAAGTTTAAAATCTTTAAAAACTGTATTTGTTTCGCTTATCTTTATATTCCAAGTCTCTACTACATCCATACTACCATCTGAATTTACAGTAGCGTCATAATTAAGAGATTTCCATTTCTGTGTTCCTGCATATGATTTTATGTTTAGAATTAAAATAAAAACTACAAAAAGTAAAGCTACTCCTAATATTTTCTTCTTTGACATAAATTGCCTCCCCAAATATTTTTATAAGCACAAATTTATGCTATAATTTCTTCTACTAAAATTTATTATAAAATAATAAATTTCATAGAATATGAAAAAATTATATATCAAATTATCATTAATTACTATATAATTTTTAATAAAATTCATTTTTACTTAATAATTTAATATATTTTCTTCTAAATAAAAAAATAAAATTTGCATTACGATATTATCTAAGTTTTTATTTTATAAAAACTTTAATAAGAAATGCAGAGTAATTTTTTTATTAAAGCCAAAAGAGAGTATTAGAACAAAAGAGCCACTTTTAAATTTTCAAATATTTTAAATATATTTAAGTGGCTCGTCTTTCCTCTGTATAACTTATCTGTAGCTCATTTCATTTCGCACAGCTAAGAAATGTTCGATTCGCATAACTTATCTGTAGCTTGCTTTGCTTCGCACAGCTAAGAAATGTGCAAATT
>CAMSWH010000022.1 GCA_947064765.1 uncultured Clostridium sp. | reverse complement strand
CGAGATTGTCGTAGGTGAATGGAGTTCAGACGTGTGCTCTTCCGATCTCCGATAAAACTAATAAATTAATTATTATATTTTGTATCGTTTTATCTATCGACTTTATTCCAAAAAAATCAAAACTTTCTGGTATTAAAAAACCATCTTTTCCACATAAACTTTCTGAAAATGATAAAAAAGTTAATAAATTTATATATGAAATTATCTCTTTATATTTTTTATAACCATAATCACTATATTGAAAATCATAATTTGGATCATATCTTAAAATTACCCAATTTTTTGCCATTTTATAATAAATATCACTATATTTTTTGCCGTTTTTGGTGTATAAATATTTTCTATCTAAGTTATATTTTTCAAAATATTTATCTACTACCATTTCTAAGTTTATTACTTCTTTACCAAATTGTTCATATGTTTCTGGTATAGGCATATTTTCTATATAATTTGCCTTTTTCAAAATTTGAGCAACTGCTTTAATTTCTTGAGATGTTCTAGGATTATCAAAGCAACAATTTTTCAGTTCTAATTTTTTATCTATAGGATACATACAATATGTTAAAATAAATCCATAATACATTTTCTTCTCCTTTATTTTTCTTTATATTTTTCAATATCTTCTGCAACTATTAAATATTAGTCTTTTCATTATCAGTATGATGTGTGATTTCATTAACTTGATTTAAAGTTTTTGAAAATTTGCTTTGTTATAAAATTACTATTTTACTTACATTCATAATTCTTCTTATTATTTATTAGAAATATCTCCTACATATATAATTATAATGTATAATATCAGCGCTAAAAGTGCAGTTTTTGCACTTTAGATATAAATATTGTATTTATTGGTTGAATTTTGTACTATTTAATTACTTTATTTTCTACGAAATCATCAAATTTACATTTTTTCATAATTTTCTCACATAATTTAAAAATTTTAATAAGTTTTTCTAAAATCCCATTATACAAGTTTTTTCAAAAGAAATGCTTAAAATTATTATTTTAACAATATACATATATCCTTATTCTTCTGTATCTTGATTTTCTTCATTCATTAGATTCTCACTTGCTTCTTTTGCTTTCTTTACAGCCTCTCTATAATCATCCGTCCTTGCTCCCTCTATTATACCTTTAAGAAGTACTTCATACTCTTTTAATTCATCTAAAGAATTATAGCTAATAATTATATCGTTATCATAAAATCTTTCAATTAATTTATCAAAGTTTTCATATTCAAACTTGTTTTCTTCTCCTTCATATTTAAAAATTATTTCTCCATCTTCCTTTTTTATAATTTCAATTTCCATATAATTTTTCTCCTTCATATATTTCATATCTTCCTTTAATTACATCTTTTGAACCATCTACATTGCAAGCAATAGTTTTTAGTTCATCTCTTTCATATGATTCTGCTACAAAGTTTCTATATATAAATTTATTTTTTTCTGTTTTTATACTCTCAATGTAATTATTTGGATCTGCATTTACTGCTACAATAGGATCATGAGTTACTACTATTAATTGTACATGACCTTTAGTTTCACCTATTAAATTTCTTATTACTTCATTAATAAATTCTTTGTCAACATCATTTTCAATTTGATCAAATATAACAATATTATTTGTTCCATTTTTAATTTGTTCCTCAAAATATATCTCTATATATTTCTTAGCAATACTTCCTGGATTCATTTCTTTTATATCTTGTCCATCAAATTTTATTTGAATATTCACTTTTAAAGTATCTGATATTGCCTCATTGTCATTTTTAATTATTCCCATTTCAATATATTTATCTATTAAACACTTAGCATCTTTCTTACATGTCATATTATAATATTTGTCTTTATCTAACTTAGTTTTCTTTCTGTTAGTATTAAATAATTCATTATCTTTCTCATTTACTTTTGTTAATAATTCATTGGCTAAAGATTCAATTACGATAACATTTTTATTTATTTCTTTTTCTGAATTTATTTGTTCTTTTTTTATCGAAAGATCCATATTATCACTTATTATTTGATTTAAATGAATGTTTAAAATTAAATCGACTATATCATTTCTATCTCTAGGTATTGATTTTAATAACTTTGATTTTTCCTTAGCTTTAGTTGATTTTAAAGAATTTATTTTCTCTATAGTATCATTAATAATTTGAATCTTAAATGCTTTTAATTCTACTTGTTCCTTACATTTTAACATATCTAATTCTGCAAGATGAAATTTCTTATTTAAGTTTTCAATTTCTAATAACAATCCTTCTCTATATTTTCCCTTATATATTTTAGCTCTTTCTTTTATCAAACTTATATACTCTTTATATTCTTTAAAATTCACAATACTTTCATCTGTATACATATTGTTTTCATTAAAATTAATTAATTTTACATCAAATATTTTCGTTTCCTTTAGTTCTTCTATTCTTTTCATATCATTAAATAATTTATTTTTTTTGTAATCAATTTTTGTTTATCATTATTTATCTCCATAATTAATGTAACATATTGCTTTATTCTTTTTTTATACTCGTTTTTGAATTTACTAAATTTTTCTTCTTTTATAAAGCTATTATTTAATAGACTAATAATTGAATAAAAATCATAATTGTCATCTGTAGAACTTGCTGATATAATTTTATTATATAAATTTTCTCCAATTCCTAAATTTATCATTGTAGAATTTAATAGTCTTCCATCTTCATTAAAAATTTCTATTTCTGTATTATCAGAAAAATTATAATTTTCATTTTCATCTGTACTTCTCAATAATTTTTTCTTTATCATATGCAATAACAATGATTTCCCAGAACCTGATTTCCCTATTATACAATTATATCCACTTGATAATCTGATTTCTCCATCTTCTATTCTACTCCTCTCATTTTTTTTATAAAACTTTATTTTAGAAATATAGTTATTATTTTTTCTTATCTCGTTATATGGTTTAAATCTATAACTTGGATTACTTATTGAATGTAAAATTCCTTTAAAAGTAGGCTGTGCATTCATATAAAAATTTCTATATTTCTCACTATATTTAGACCAATCTCTTACATCAGAAAATAATACTCCTCCAAATTCATCCAAATTTTGCTCATTAAGTTCTGTTAAAAATCCTTTTATTTTTGCTAGTTTCCAATCTGATGGACTATCAAAAATTCTTATAAATCCTTCTCTAATCTTTTTCAATGCTTCTTCAATTTGTTCTCTATTGGCATTTTTAAAAATTCCTTTATCTTTATTTCCGTGAGGAATCATTAATACATTATATTTTCCTAATATTTCTATAATCTCTTGATTCGAATAACAAATTTCTTGTTCACTTAATTTTTCATCTGTTTTTTTATTTATTTGTTTCATAGCTTCATAATTACTTTTAAAATCTGCTTCAAAAATAGTAGCAATATGTATCGGTGTACCTATTGATAAATTTGTGTCTAACTCTACTCCCATCAAAATATTTGAATTTTGTATCTTAAGTAAATGTCTCATCAATATATAATTTTCCATATTAATTTTATTATGATTTGTAACTGCCATTAACTTTATATTATATTTTTGTATAACTTCTTGTAGATATGTATATTTAAAATTAACTACATCTTGAGTTTTATCTCGAGTTATCCCTTGGCATGTATGCACATGCAAATCAATCGCATTCCATTCTTCCATATATACCTCCTTTTATATAATCTTCTCACTTACTTTATAAATTATTTATTGAAATTTGTCTTTTATTATCAAAAAAGCAAAATAATTTTGTAATATATAATTACTATTACTTTGCTTTTCTTTTGTTTATTTAAATTAACCTTTTTTTCTCAAGCAACAAATCCATCCAATACATTTATTTTTTCCATCAAAATCTTCATCTAAATCATCGTGTAAAATTAAAATATATTTAAAATAATTATCATTGATTTTCTTTAATGTAGTCAATTTCCTATATAAAACCTTGTTATCTTCTTCACTTCTGGTTATTAATACTCTTGATAATAAATATGCATTTGAACCTGTTATATATAAGTCAATATCTTTATAAATAAACTATCTACTGTTTTTTCAAATTCAACTACATTTTGTATTTCATCCCCAAATACATATGTATTTTTAACCTTTACTAATCTATATATTCATGTAAATTTCTCTATCTTGCAATTCTTCATAATCTGCATTTTCAAAATTTGTAGATGGCATTTGCTTTTCTTCTACACTATTTTCTTTTAAATAGTCTTTTCACTTTATCAAATTTAGAGTATTATGCACAATTGATTTTACAGTTTTTCCAAATGGAATTTGTTCTATAATATCACATATTAAATTTTCTGTAATATCTATTCCGCTTTCAATTAATTGTTGTTTTATTGTTTTATTATCAAAATATTCTATTCCATTTTTCTTTAAAATTTTTTTCAATTCTTTTTCTATTTTACTTTTTTCATCTTCAAGTTCGCACAAAAAATCAACATAATATTTATATGATACTTGTAATAATGTATTATTAATTTGAACATCAACAAATCCACCCATACATTCAATACAATTTTTCAATTCATTATACAAATTTTTGTCTCTTAATTCAATTTTAATTTTGCCATCTTCATAAATAGCATTTCTCGAAACTCTTTCAAATGATTTTTTCCACTCAAAATCTGAATATGGATATTTTAATTCTTTTTTCTCTTTTAAATTTCTAACTCTACTTTGTGTTATTCCTAAATCTTTAGAAATTGTATAATCACTATATGTATTTATGTCTGCTTCTGTTCTATCTAATATTTGTTCTATATATATTGAAAACATTAATAAATCAATATCCGACTTTGAAATTGATCCAAAATTTTTAAAATAATAACATTCTGCAATTTTGTCAAAAGCTCTAGCTTTTTGCTCATCTTTGCTAAATAATTCTTTATATTTATTGTTTTCTTCCATATATTTCTCCTATTATCATTTACTCTAATATTATAACACATTTAATATCCAATTACATATTTATACATTTTTATTAAATACTTAATATCTTCTTTTTTAGTCTTATTTCTAAACTGTTAAAAATTGTCACTAAGTGTTTATTATAGAAAAACAATGTACTATACATTCCTAGAAATTTACTAAATTCCAACAAAAACTTTTCCTTTGTTGTACTTTTATAATCGAATTGATAATCGAATTTTTCGTTTGAACAATATATATAGTATCTCTATTCAAAAAATATTCTATATATTTTTCCATGTTTTCTTCTTTTATCAAAATATATCATCCATAGTTGCATTTGGCTTTGCATTCAATATTTTATTTATATTAGTATATACTCTTCCTTGAGGTGCCTTACTAAAATTTTGTGGATTAAGTGGAATTTCCCTTTTCAAGTGTTCTGCTGGCTTTTTAAAATAAATAATATATTTACCAGTATCTTTATATACATCTATGTATGATATTTCTGCAATATGTGTAATTGCCTTTATTGGACTCTTTCTATATACTGCAATATATTTTAATTTATCTAACATATTAATCCCTATTGAAATAGAATACCAACAATTTTCATTTAAAAATACCTTTTGAAATCCTTCTTCTTCAGCAGGTACTATAATAGTATCTAATTCATTTGATTCGATCTTTCCACTATCAACTTGTTCTATTTCTTGATGAAAAGCTTCAAAAACAAAAAGTTCTTCATTATCATCTGAAATATATTTTTTTAATTGCTTTATTTCAATATTAAATCTAAACATTTTTTTTAATAAATTTAACTCTTCTGTCACTTCATCTATTGAAATAATTACTCTTAATTCTTCATTATATATTAATTGGGTTAACATATCATCTGCATTTCTATATCCAGCATTAATTGCTATCTCATCTATATTAATTTCTTCTTTTTCTAAACATGTAATTACCAATCCTTTAATTTTTTGAAAATTACTTCTATAATTAAAATAAAATTGAGTTAATTGTGGTGCTATATGTTCTTTTATAGAGTGGCTTTTCAATTCATTTTCTACAATATATAATTTGGGTTCTTTTTCATATGTACAATCTAATAAATATCCATCTGGAATTGTTCCTGAATTTATTTTACTTTTTAATAATTTTTTCACATCAATATAATATGTATTTTTCCCAAATAACTCTTTACTATTGTTTATTACATCTTTTTCAAATTCACTTTCTTTTTTATACATATATTCTACATATTTCTTATTACCATTAATTATTGTATTCATATACTCTTCCTTTCTTAATTTTAGCCAATTAAACACTATTATTTTACAATATCAATTCTATTTTTTTGCATATCTATAATAGTGTGTTTTATTTTATCATAATAACTATCTATTCCAAAAGCTTTTAGTACGGTATGTTCAAAACAAATTCTATCTAGTTCCTCTAGTTCTTCTCTTAATGGTTTTATATCTCTACTTTTTAATTTATTAAATGCATTTATAATTTTTTCTCTACATTCGTTTGATATTTTTTCAGGATCTAACATATATCCTTTTCCTAAATTATCTTTACTAATATCTAATACTCCTTCTCCTCGTCCAAAGCCCACTGCTTCAATGTAAAACATTCCAAGCATTGAATTAAGTAATGCATGCATTAAATCTATATCTATTTCTTTATCTACTTCAATCAAACCAATTAATCTTTGATTAATTATTGTTGGTTCATCAAACCTTCCATAAAATAACCTTTCTCCTGGATTCATCCCAGTAAAAAGTAATGGTTTATTCTTTATACCAAGCATGTACCATTTATCTTTTTTTATTTTTACACTTGCATTCAAAAATGTTTCATTTCTTTTTATATAATTGATGGTTTTCTGATGTCCTAACTTCTCTAATTCGTTTATAGTCATATCACAATTAAATATATAAGAATCCGCTTCTGCATTTAATCCCTTACAATTTCTAGTATTCTTAAGAGCTACATCTACGTAGGATTTATCCACATCAGAAATATTATTTAAGTAAAAAATATTATCTTGCCCTGTCCTTTCACCTCTAAATGATTTAAAATATTTACTAATTGGACATAATATGTCTTTTATTTCAAGTAACCAATCGACATTATAAAATAAAGAATTTATACTTATATTCATTGACAAAATGTCTTCTATCTGTTCTTGCGTATAGTTATTTATCCTAATTATCTCTTTATCTTCACTTTGTTTTTGCAAATTATAATACACTAATTTTTTTAAAGTTGGTTCATCATTTAGTTCTAATAGAGTTTTATTAATAACATTAAAGCTTGTAATATTATTTGATACTTCATTAATATTTTTCTTTTCGAGAAGTATAATTGTAGTTATAATTTTTGCATTTTTAAACCATCTTTCTTTTCCACTGATAAATACTTCTTTGATATTATAATAATACCTAACTACATTATAAAACTGCTTTCCTGCATCTGTTCCTAACCATGAATTTGATGTGATAACACATAAATTTCCACCATTTTTCAATAATTTCCAAACTTCAAGTATAATATAAACATACATATCACATCTATTTGATAATTTTAATCCTGTTTCATTTTTTACTTTTTTACATATTTCATTAACTATTTTTTCTCTTTCCTCTTTATAGTAATTATTTCTACAAAAATCTATAAATGGTAAATTAGAAATTATATTGTCAAACTCTTGAACTTTATCATGTATAATCTGTCCATTTTCAGGATTAACAATATCTATAATATCTCCTATTTCTAATTCAAAAACATCTCTACTAAATATTCTTGCTGGTATATTAATACTCTCTGGTGACGTTAAGGAAATATTAGCAATTTGAAGTGGAAATGATTGTTTATCGGATAAATATGTAGTTTCATAACATTCCTTTATTGGTAAGTCTTTATTTTTATACTTTATAATTTCATTAGGTATTGTACCTGTTCCACAACACGGATCTATACAAATAGCATGTAAACTTTTTAATGAGATTTTTACAAGTATTTCAGCAAGTTTTTGTGGCGTTGTATATTGTCCAATAATCGCTCTATGTGATGAATTAATTGTGTTTTCCAATATATTATGCCAATTTCTCATTTCAACATCTTGAATACCATTCTTTGATAAAAATTCATTCAACTCTTTTATATCATCCCATGTTATATCAGGTAATAGCTCTGAGTATTTCATATATTCAAAGATGTTAAAGAAATCACATTCTAATGTTATTTTTCTAAATACTTCAATTCCTTCCAATACACTTGTTCCTCTATCAATACTCTCTACTAATTTAGCAGGATTATGATTGAATTTTATAATATGTGCAAAAATAATCTTATTAACCCAGTTTAGTAGAACTATACGTGAATAGGCCATATATTCATTTTTATTGTCTCTTAGATATTCTTGTTTTACATCTTCCCACCACGATTCTATATAATATTTAATTTCTAAATTACTGATAGATTGCTTCTTTATTTCTTCTGCAACCAAACTTTGGTTATCATTTATAATCTGTGCCATCAGATTATTAGATATAACTTCACCAATTATATTAGTTTTAAAAATACCTGTGACAAAATATTCATTAATTTCTAATAATATTTTTTCTATTAATTTTAACCAATCATCTCTATAGGTATACACATCTTGTCTTGATTTTATATGTTGTGTTTCATCCCACTTCTTTACTACAGTAAAATCCCCTGTTAGTTTATCTTTAATAAATAAAACTGCATATGTAAAATTAAATATTAAACAACTATTCAATCCTAAAATATTGGCTTTTCTCTGTGCATCTTTAGCAAATTCCATATCATCTATAGAAACATCGGGCATTTTTAATTCCCAACCCTGTAATATTTTTCTTTGCTCTTTATCTCCATATAATATAAGGTCTGGAAACATCCTTGATTTTCCTGTATTAATTGTCATCTCTCCCCCGGCTCTTTTTATTAACCAATTTTTATTTTCTAGAATTAAATTTATATCACTAATTAAGGATATTGCCCAACTTCTTTCATTCTTATTAATATTAATCATTCTCGTTTTCCGCCTTAAAATATTTTATCAAATTTTCATCATATATACATTCTTTTATTTCTTTATTAATATTTTGCCATGCATTTTTTAGTCTATTTTTAGATATATCTATAAAGTCAATCTTATCTTTTTTAAATAATTCTGAATCTTCATTCTTTTCTATTCCTATAAAGTTTCTTCCTTCTAATAATGCTGCAACAAGAAAAGATCCGCTTCCAGATGTATTGTCTAATACAATGTCCCCTTTATTGGTGTACGTTTTTATTAAATATCTTCCTAGAGCAATTGGTTTTTGAGTTGGATGATATACTTTTCCCTCATTTTCGGCTGTTTTAAAGTATAAAATATCAGTAGGATATCTCTTTCCATCACTCTGCACATGAACAGGATTAAAATCTCCATAACTACCTGTCAATTGATTTTTTCTCACTCCTTTATCATATGCATCTCCTAATTTCATCTGTGGATTATAAGTACATTGCTTTTTATAAAATACACATATATCTTCATGCTTACGTAAAGGTTGTTTTTTTACATTCAAAAAATTAGTAGCTTTTGATTTTTCCCAAATCCATTTATATTTAAACATTTTTTCATTGCTTAGTATTAATTTTGATGTAAAAATGCCATTAGCCGTAAGTACTATCGCACCATTATCTTTTATAATCCTTTTATACTCTTTCCATAATTTATCTAGAGGAATTACAGAATCCCATTTGTTTTGTGTTGTCCCATATGGTAAATCACACAAAATCATATCTATAGATTTACTCGGTAACAATTTCATCTGCTTTATACAATCATTTTCATAAATATTATTTATAAACTTTTTTATATCTTTTTTTTCCATAGCCATCTCCTTTTTTACTATATCATAAAATACTTTTTTTCTCAACAAATTACATATATTTTTATGCAAAACATTTGCTTCTTTGCAATGATTTTTCCTATACTTTTATAAAAATTTTTCAGGCACATTTCTGTGCCTAGTTTATCTTTCATATCTTCTACATTTTTTCTCTATTATCTTCTTTTCTTCTTTTGTTTTCACTTGTTCTTTAATATCTGATACATTATCACAAATTTCATCACACAACTTAAGCTCTTTTCTAACCTTCGTTAAAACAGAAGTAACATCAATTATTTCTTTAGTTACAATATCTTTTTCAATTTCATTATCTGCATTACTTCTCTTATAATACAATCTATTTCTGGTATTTAATATATCTTGCTTTTCTCTTAATTTTTTCTTTCTCAACTCATCTACATTGTCTATTGTTTCTAATTTGTATTTACATAGAAATCTTATTTGTTCTGAATAATGATCCATCTTTTTAACTGCTTCTCTCATTTTAGGTGTTAGTTTATATGGTGTATTATTCCTTTTATGAAATCCTAACAAAAATCTATAGTAATAATACAAAGCCACTATTCCCTTAGGTTTATATAACTTTTTAAATATATCTTTTGCTTTATAAACCTTACTTTCACCTATTCTATACGGAATAATTCTTTTTTCTCTTCTATAATCATTTTGCATTATTCTTTGTAGAATATTTTCATCTGAATATTCTTCTCCAAATGTTCTTTCAACTCTTATATTTCTTTTATATGGTTCTTTTCTTATTGTTAATTTTCCTGCTCTGTAATAATAGTAATACCCCATAGAGGATAATAACTTGTGAAATTCTTTAGTTGTATATGAATGTTTTATTGCGTAATCTATATCTTCTTTTGCAAATTTATAATAGTCTGAATCTCGCATAGATTTCTTGTAAAAATTTTCAAAATTTATTCCCGATTTACATGTCTTTTCTTCTAAAACTTTTAGTCCATATTCTTCACAAATTTCATCAGATATTTTCCTAAGTAAAGCAGTATTAGTTAAGTTACTATAATACTTTTTTCCATCTTTAAACGATACTGAATTAATTACAAAATGATTATGAAGATGTTTTGTATTTAAGTGAGTAAAAACCACCACTTGAAATCTATCTCCCCACATTTCTTCAGCAAGTTTTACTCCAATCTCATGAGCTATTTCTGGAGTAACTTCTCCTTCGTTAAAAGACTGATAAGCATGAAAAGCTAATATACCATTTTCTTTTCCATATATCATTTTTACAACTTGCATTTGTTTAACTGCATCTTTTACTTCACAATTAATTCCTGTTATAAAAAATTGTTGCTCTGTTTTGTCTGGATTAGTTGCATAAATCATTACTTGTCTAATATCATAAAACTTATCCATTCCATATTCACTATAATTATTTTTTGTTTTTTCTTCATTGGTTGCATAGCTTATTACTTTATCAATTCTCTTTTGTACTTTCCATATTTTTGTTGTTGCCATTTACTTTCTCCTCTCATTTAAAAAGGGGATTGGGGAATTTCCCCATTTAGAATTTCGAGCTTACGAAATTCATTGCTTGTTAGGACAACAATATACCTATTTTTAGTACTAAAATTGCTACTTTTTTCTATCAAACGCACACTATATTTTGAAAAATACTTGGACTTTTTTATTAAAATCCAAGTACTTTTCTCCTTAAATTTTTAATTATAAATTACTTATTTTTATAAACTTTTATATTATCAAATCCTCACTTTTTGGTATTTACTTTTTCAATTTTTTATATTAAAATATATTTATAAACGTTTGGGTTAGTATTTAAGTTTGCCGACTATACTAACTCTTTTTCTTTTACATTTTTTAATGTTATTCCATAACACATTTGATACAATTTTGATATAATTGCATCTACTAATTGTTCATCTTGGCTCTGACTAAATCTTTCAATTAGTCCTTCTTTATTGAATCTTGTAGTGATAATTATTGGTAATCCGTTTTCATTTCTATTTTGAATTATTGTATATAATTTTTCTAATGCCCACTGACTTATTTTTTCTGTTCCAAGATCATCAATTATCATCATATCTACATTTGAATATAATTCTATTAATTCATTTTCTGACTTTGTATTATCTCTAAAAGTTTCCTTTATCATATCTAATAAAGTTGGCAATCTTCCCATCAAAACTATCTTATCTTTTTCAATTAATTTATTAGCAATTGATGCTACTAAATGCGTTTTACCAAGTCCCGATTCGCCTGTTATTATCAGTCCTTTTTTCTGCATTACTGTTGCACATTTATTTGTATAATCTTTTGCAACTTTAACTGCTATTTCATTGCCTGAATTGGTATTAAAATTTTCAAAATTCAAATTTTGAAATTTTCTTTCCACATAGTTTTCTTTATATATCTTGTTTATAATATTTCTAAAATGCTTTCTTTTTTCTATTTCATATTCTTGCTTGTCTTTCTCTTTCCAATATTCTTGTGCCTCGTTACAAGTACATCTTTCATATTGAATACAATCATAAGAAATATTTGCATATAGATAATCAAATCCTATTAGTATTAATTCTCTGCCACAAAATTCACATTTTTTCAATTGGTTGTGTATAACTTCGTTACATTTTGTACTCTCTAAAACCATTTTCGTTCTCCTCTCTTATATTTTCTTCTTTTATTATTTCTATATCTTTTATATTCTTTTCTTCTGTGTTACTTAACGTTTTAATAACGTTACTTTTTTCATTTTCACTCTTACTCTTTTCACGATATCTTCTTTGACTTTCTCTATTTTGCATTTGATATTTTTCAATACTTTGATACTTGTCCCAATTTTTTATTAGAAATGTTTCCCCTTCTTTTATTAACATCTCTAACTTTAGAAATTCTTCTGTAATTTTTTGGATTTTTTTCTTAGATTTTCCCATAATCTTTGAAAAATCCTCTACTGTCATAGGACTATTTTTTCCTATTTCTAATCTTCCTCTGTTATTACACTCAATTGCTATTGCAATTAACTGTATCCCTACTCTAAAGTAAGTATCTCTATCAGAAGGTTTTAGAATTATTTGAATTTTCCTGTTTGAAAATATATTAGCATCTGTTTTAAACCAATCTATTCCATACATATCCTCCTTTCCTCTCTTTCTATCAATTAATATTTAATTGATTCTTTTTCTTTACTACTTAGATATTCATCTAACATTTGAACTCTAAATAGAAATTTCCCACCAACTTTTGAGCATGGTATTTCTTTTCTTCTTACTAATTGATTAATTAGCCAATAAGAAATTCCTAAATATTCTGCTGCTTCTTTCATTGTTAGTGTTGTTCTTTGAATCTTTTGTAATTCCATAGATTTTCCTCCTTTCATTTAAGTATATTAGGCATTAATTCCTGTTAACAAGTTTTACAAAGTTTTTCTTGATAACTAATTGAATTATACTATAGAGTATGTTAAAATTCCTATTAGATAAATGTATTTTTATACGATTTGTTATCACTTATAAGAAAACACGTTTTTTAAATTTGTTAACAATTAAGGGGGTATTATGAAAAAAGAGCATAATATTAAACTATCTTTCAATGATAATTTAAACACTCATAGCTTAAAACGTATTGTTGGATATTACTATGAAGCATATATAGAATTAGATAATAAATTTGAAAATATGACTGAAGATGATTATTCAAAAATAATGTTTGCAAAAATAGAAAAAGCAAAAACAGAAAAAGAAAGAGACAAAATTGCTGAAGAATATGCTAAAAACATGAAAAAACATTATCCTTTGACTAAACCATATTCTACTCTTTCTTTTAACAATCAAGTTAATAAATTAAATGGGTATATAGAATTTAAATTTGAAGATATTGAAAATCAATTTGAATTGCCTCTATTAGATTTTATTAGCTATGATTTAAATAATATAAATGAATATATTATTTTCTTTATTAACTATTTTGATTTGGTTATGGATAAACTTGATAAAAAAGACTTAGATAAAATAAAACTAAATACTTTATATGAAATTAAGTTTATTAGCGAACTTGCTAAAAAGTATTATGATAAAATAGTAAATGATGTAAAGAAAATGCAAACAATATTCAAAATATGTATTGACCTAGTTTATCAATTGAAAATTAATGACTATACTAAAGATTTAACAAAGAATCTTACAAGAGAACAAAGATTTTTTGTTTTTAATCAAGTCAATAACAAGCCTTTTAAAGAAATTGCTAACAATTTTAGAACAATTGATTCGTTAGATTATAATTATGATTATATTGATACAAAAATTCCAGAAGTAATAGTAGCTATAATTAAAACTATAGATCCAGAAGGTAAGGAAATTTCTCAAAAATATGAATATGAAACAAATAATCTATATACTGCTTTTTATATCATACTATACAATATAATAAGTATAAAAAATTGGCATATAAAAATTTGTGGAAATTGTGGTAGATACTTTTTAACACAAAAAGAAAATGTTTCATATTGTGAAAGAATAGTTTCTAAAAATGAAACTTGTAAAGATATTGGAAATAAAGAATATCAAAAAAGAAAACAAGAAACTGATAATACTTATCGTAAATACAGAACAATTGGAACAAGAAAAAAAACTCGTGCATCTCGAAATCCTGAAATCGATATCTATCAAAAAGATTTAGAACAATTTAGAAAAATAGGGAAACAAATGTATAAAGATGTTTGTGATGGAAAAATTTCCAATGAAAAATTTGCAAAATGGGTTGAAGAACAGGATAAATAGAAAGGAAATATTCAATGGTAAAAAATCAACATTATATACCACAATTTTATTTAAAACGATTTGGTGAAAATGAAAAAATTGATGTTTATGATATAAAAAATGAAAAATTCATACTTAATTCTAATGTATCAAATTTTGCAAGCAAGCGATTTTTTTATGATATTGATGCAACTAAATTAGATTCAAAACTTTCTATATTAAAAAAAATCTATAATGTTTCAGATGATGATCCTAATTATAGAAGAATACTTGATAATCCACAATTTATAGAAGAAACTTTATCAAAAGTAGAAAGCAATATGGCAAACTATCTAGATAAAATTGAAAATGATTTTTCCTTAATAACAAATGAAGACTTTTTATCAACATTCTTTATATTTATAAGAACCTCGTCTATCCGAACTAGTGGATACAGAGAAACTATAGAAAAAATTACTACTCAGACAACAAATTGGTTAAAATCTTTAGGAATTGCTGAATGTTCTAATTATCCATTAGATATTCCACCTGATGAGTTAGCTAAAATAGAACAATTAAAGTATATTATCTCTATTCCACAAACATACAAAAAGGCTATTTCATTTTTTAATAATTACAATATACATCTTGCAAACAATTCTACTGATTTAGGATTTATTATATCTAATGAACCTTTTCTTAGTTTTGAACTTGGTTTTAATGATATTTGCTTTCCTATTAACCAACATTTGTCAATTATTTTACAAGCTAAAGATGTAGATGAAAATTATCTAATTTGTAAAAAGAAACCATCTTATAAAAACATTATTAATCTTGATATCCATGATGTTGCCAGATATAATATTTTTCAAAACCATTTAATGAGTAAATATCTCTTTGGCAATAAAAGAAATATTCAATATACATTACAACTCATATCATTTTTAACCAATTTTTCTAATACATAATTCAAAAAGAAATGGCTATAATACCATTTCTTTTTGAAATTAAAAATCATAAGTATCTTTCATATGCTGTGCTTCTTCATGAAAGTTTTTTGCTATATCTCTTAACATTTTTATAAATCTGAAATATTTTGGATCCATATTTTCTGCTCGTTCAATCCATTCTTTTTCTAAATTCAACCATGCTGTTCCTTCACTATCCCAATTAACAACTCCAACTGAATTAAAAGCCTCTACTGAATATCCTCTTCTAATAATGTCTGCATCATCTTCATTTAATATTTCAACAACATTCTTATCTATCCAAAAACCGTCATTTGATTTAGGTGTATAAAATAAAACTTGTCCAAAATGTAATAATGATACTTCTAATCTATCTTTTTCCACTGCTAGTTTCTTCATTTCATCAAACCAAGTATTTAATTTAGTTTTATCAATAACACCATCTTGATTAGTTCCAGGAATAAATCTCCACAGATTTAATAGTCTATATGCATTCATTGCTAATTTCGAATCACCATTTTCCTTATTAGTTTCATCATTTTTTGCTTTAAATGCAAGGCATATTACTTCCATAAAAACACTTGGATCTTTGCTTAATTTTTTTTCAATTGTAATTGGTCTATATTCATCATTGTTATCTAATATAGGAAGATATGCCCATTCTATTTTAAATAATTCTGATGAATCATAATTATTTTCCTGCAAATCCTTTATTATGTTTTTTATATGGTATACATCAATATAATTAATATTCTCTTGATCATATACAGCATTATTTAAAGCTTTTGCTGCCAATTCCTTTGAAAACTCTCTTTTCTCATGTAACGCCATTCTTAGAAGTTCTATAGCCTTCACAGGTCTATTACATTTTAATAATTTTTTTAATGGATAATCATATTCACTACCCTTTTCCACATAGCGAATATCAACATCTTTCCAATAATTATCTTCTTTTTCTCCTAAAAATTCTTTTACTTTATTCCACACAAGTTTATTATTTGGTAATTGTATCAAAAGCTTAACTCTTCCTTTTATACAAATATTCTCAATGTTAATAGTATCTAGCCACTCAAATTTTTCATTTAAAAATTTCCTATACACATACCCTTGTGATATTAAAGACTCATCTTCATTTAATAAATTTAATAATGTTTTTTCATCAGTATCTTTTAATTTTATCTCAGCTAAAACAATACCAACTTTATATGGATCCTTAGTATTCTTCGCAAAATCTATTACTTTTTCAATTCCTAATTCTAGTAATTTATTTACTGCCTTTTTTTGCTTATATAATAATTTCTTTTCCTGTTCATCATAACTATCATTATTATCCATTAAATCCCAATAATTACTATTAAATAATCTTTTATAATATATCTCTTCACTTATAGGCTTAATTTTTTTAGAGACTTTTTCTAGCTTTTTAATTGCATCTTGAGGTAGTGCCCATTCCGTATCTGCATGTGCTTTATGTCTTGCAATTAAGTTTTCTAATTCATTCCATATATAAAATTTTTCTTCTTCTTTTATATTTCTCACTTCTTCAGAAATTATTTTATTGCATATTAAATCAAATAGTTCTTTGGGTACATCATCTAACTCATCTATTAATTTTATTATCTTATCCTTATCTGTTTTTGAATAGTTTATTGCTAGTTTTATATACTCATCATATTGTTCATATAGTTCTTTATTAGTAACTTTTAATTCTTCTTCATATATAATATTATTCCACTTTGGTTTATAAATTGGAAAACTGTGAGTTTGTTGATTAGGCATTAATTTCATTAGTAATTTCCATCCGATATCACTATAATCTCTTAATACCATTTCTAGCGTAGCTTTGCGCAAATTAATATCAGCTCTTGTTTGTGGATACCATGGTAATAATATTCTAGACATTGAGTCAATTACATTTTCATCATATTTTCCTAATTTTCCATAAATATCAAATGCTTGCATAATATAAATGGGATTCCATGATATAAGCTCTAAACTCCACAACAAACCATATGTATAACCTGTTGTACTAATATATTCTTCTTTCTCACTAAATAGCTTAGTTATTTCATCATTTCTATTCTTTATGATATTATTCAACTGGCTCATGTATTCACTTTCATTAATTTCAGCCAATATTGGTAAAGCTTCATTTAATGTAGCTAAGTTTTTCCAATTTGAATGTTGTAAAACACTTCTTACTATGTACCATTGCGAATTTTTTATCTCTTTTTCACAATTAATAAATTTACTATCTATTGATTTTATATACGCAAACGTTTCTAATACAGATTTCCTCATTTCTTTTGAGTATAGTGTCTTTTTCCCCATTATATTACTCATCATTCTTTTATCTGCTTCCAAATCAAATTTTAGGTCTACCTCTGTCATTATTTTTAAAACTGCATATTCAAATTTTTTTATATCTTCTTCAAAATAATCTTCTGAATATTTTTCTATCAACTCTTCTTTGTTTTCTATTTTCCATATATTATTTTTAAATAATATATACTCAGATTTTTGAATTAACAATTTTCTTAAAACTTTTATCCATGATTTATATTCAATTCCAAGAGTATCACTTATTATTTTTTTATCATCTTCATTATTTTCATTCCATGTTCCAAACAAAGCACATATTTTTAGTATATCTTTGTTATCATCACCCATATTGGGAATAGAATATGATAATATGTCTTTATTTTCCTTTACTTTTTTATCATATTCATATATTTTTCGTCTATCAAATTCACCCAATGTATAATTTTTGCTACCCTTTCTTATATAAGCTACCGAAGCATATACTTTATTCTTTATTTTTTTAATTTCTTCTTCTCTCATTACATACTCATCTGGATAATCTTTATTAATAGAATATACTCTTTCATTATTATCTTTAGTAATATATATGTATCCATATTCAATATTTTTTAGTTTAATCTTTCCTGTTTCAATAGTTGGTCGAGGTTCAATATAATCGCACCAGCTCTGATACTTCTCATCATCTTCCATCGGTACAGTAGATATTCCAATTCTTTCCTTAGTTTTATCTCTTATACCTAAAATAATAAATTTATCCTTTCCATACGCTTCAGATGAATTTATAAATCCACATATATCTTTTATAAAAGCCGCTTTATGGTATTTATCTTCATTATAAGGAATTTCTTTATAATCTATGCAACAATTTTCTTCTGGTAATTCATCGAGTATTTTTAACAATTTCTTTTTCAATTCTTCGTCCAATATATTTCACCTCTATCTTAATCTCACTTTGCCAAATTATATCACTTTTTCTATCAAAAGTCCATCAATTACTTGACGTGACAAGTTTTGACATTTTTCTTAATATTATTATATGCATCTTGTCCAAGTTTATTATTCCCCCTTGCTTTTTGTTATCATTTATTGTATAATTTGTAATGTTAACAGATATATTGTTACTATATCCCACCCATAGGTATGCCTGAAAGGAGGTGAAAAAGGTAATGGCTGGGAGTATTGAAAAAAGAGGAAAGAATAGTTACAGATTAAGTTGCCTTGCTGGATATGACTTGCAAGGACGACCTATTAAGAAAACTAAAACAGTACATGGAAGTAAAAAAGATGCAGAAATAGAACTTGCTAAATTTGTTGCAGATGTTCAAAATGGTATGTTTGTTGAAGGAAAATCTCTAAAGTTCTCTGAATTTACTGAAATATGGAAAAGAGATTATGGCTCAAAAGAACTTGCACCCTCAACTTATAAAAGATATTGTAGAATATTAGAAACAAGACTTTTACCATATTTTGGACATTTCTATATTAACAAGATTAAGCCTACTGACATTATGCAATTCTATGATTTACTTAGCAGAGATACTCAGTTAGTCAGAAAGAAAGGCAATAATGGAAGTAAAACTTTAAAACCCTTATCTGGTAAGACTATATTAGAGCATCATAGATTACTTCGTGCAATGCTACACAAAGCTATATATTGGCAATTGATTGTATCTAATCCTGCTGAACGTGTTCAACCACCGAAAGCTAAGAAACCAAAAAGAAAATACTATGATGATGAGCAATGTAAAGTATTATTAGAAAATTTAACGACACTTGGTGAAGATCAAATCAAGTACAAAGTTGCAATTATTCTAACAGTATTTACTGGTGTAAGACTTGGTGAACTAATGGGACTAGAATGGCAAGATGTCGATTTTAAAACTGGTATTTTATCCATAAATCGATCTAGTTAATATTTAGCAGACAAAGGAGTATTCACAAAAACACCTAAAACAGAAAGCTCTATCAGAGAAGTAGCAATACCTGATTTTGTGATTTCTTTACTTGAGGAATATAAGTTATGGTATGAAGAACAAAAATCGCTATATAGCGAATTATGGACTGATTCTAATAGGTTATTTGTACAAGCTGATGGCAAACCTAT
>CAMSWH010000021.1 GCA_947064765.1 uncultured Clostridium sp. | reverse complement strand
TAATTACAGTTGGAAAATATTTGGAAACAAAATCAAAAGGAAAAACAAGTGAAGCAATTAGCAAGCTTGTTAATTTAGCACCTAAAACAGCAATTGTTATAAGAGATGAAAAAGAAATTCAAATTGAACTTGAAGAAATCGTACAAGGAGATACAATTGTTATTAAGCCAGGAGCTAGTATACCTGTTGATGGGGTTGTTTTAAATGGTAGTTCATCAGTAGATGAATCAAGTATAACAGGTGAAAGTATGCCAGTCGACAAAAATACAGGTGATAATGTAATTTCTGGAACTATAAATAAAAATGGTTATTTTAAAATGAAGGCTACAAAAGTTGGTGATGATACGACACTCTCACAGATTATAAAATTAGTAGAAGAGGCAAGTAACTCAAAAGCTCCAATAGCTAAAATTGCAGATAAAGTAAGCTCTGTTTTTGTTCCAACAGTAATTATAATATCAATAATTACAGCAATTATATGGATAATATTAGGACAAAGTTTTGAATTTGCTTTAACTACAGCAATTGCAGTTTTAGTAATATCATGTCCATGTGCACTTGGACTCGCAACTCCAGTAGCTATTATGGTTGGAACTGGTAAAGGTGCAGAAAATGGAATTTTAATAAAATCAGCAGAAAGTTTAGAATTATTACATTTAATTGATACAATTGTTTTAGATAAAACAGGAACTATAACAGAAGGAAAACCAAAAGTTATAGATATAATAACAAGTCAAACTTTAGTTGGAAATACTAGTAGTTTAAATAATGGAAGAGTAAAAGTTGTAAGTAATATAAATTATACACATAAAGTAGAAAATGAATTATTAAAAATTGCAGGAAGTTTAGAAAAGAAATCTGAGCATCCATTAGCAGAAGCAATAATTGAAAAAGCAAAAGAAAATAATATCGAGCTATTGGAAGTAACTGATTTTTTATCAGTTTCAGGTAGAGGTGTAAAGGGAAAAATAGAGGGAGTAGATTATATTGGTGGAAACATAGCTTTTATGCAGGAAAATAATATTGAACTAGATGTAGTTAAAAATCAAAGCGAAGAATTAGCAAAAGAAGGAAAAACATTACTTTATTTTGCAAAAGAAAATAATTTGATAGGAATTATTACAGTAGCAGATAAGGTAAAAGTTACAAGTAAACAAGCGATTGAAGAATTAAAAAAGAAAAACTTAGAAGTTGTAATGCTTACAGGAGATAATAAATTAGCTGCAGAAACAATAGGAAAATCTGTAGGAATAAATAACATTATTTCAGAAGTATTACCACAGGATAAAGAAAAAGAGGTTTCAAAATTACAAGCTCAAGGTAAAAAGGTTGCTTTTGTAGGAGATGGAATTAATGATAGTCCAGCTTTAGTAAAGTCAGACGTAGGTCTTGCAATTGGTTCTGGAACAGATGTTGCAATAGAATCAGCAGATATTGTTTTAATGAAAGATGATTTATTAGATGTGGATACAGCAATTAGTTTAAGTAAAGCGGTTATTAGAAACATAAAAATGAATTTATTTTGGGCATTTATATATAATATTATTGGAATACCAGTAGCAGCAGGTGTATTTTATCTAAATTTTGGATTAAAGTTAAATCCAATGATTGGAGCAGCAGCTATGAGTTTAAGTTCAGTATGTGTTGTTACAAATGCATTAAGACTTAGATATTTTAGAAGTAAAAGAACCAATACGAAATTAGAAAATTCGATAAATACAAAAAATGAAATTAGTAAAGCAAATATATCGAAAAAAGAAAAATACAGTATAAAAGATGAATCTTTTAAAGAAAATTTAAATAATAAAATGGAGGGATTAAAAATGAAAACAATAATGATTGAAGGAATGCAATGTAATCATTGTAAAATGAGTGTAGAGAAAGCTTTAAATTCTATAGAAGGTGTTGAAAAAGTAGAAGTTGATCTAGAAGGAAAAAAAGCTGTTATTGAAACAAACAAAGAAATTGAAGATACAAAAATAAAAGAAGTTATAGAAGAAGCAGGTTTTAATGTTAATGAAATAAAATAAGTGAAAAATTGGAATATTTACTATTAAATTCTTAACTTAAAATTATATAATATTTATCAATAATTTAAGAATGCATCTTGATTCTAAGGTGCATTTTTTTACTTTATTTAATAGAAAAGTTATATATATTTTTTATTAAACAAAGAATTTACCAACATTTGTATTTTTTTGTTTTAAAATATGAAATGCATACTTTGCTTATCTTGCTTTTTAATATATTTTATAATATAATGAAGGCAAAATTAAATAAGTGAGTATTAATGGAGGTTTTTTTATGAAGGATACAAGTATCTCAGATGAAATAATATATATTGGAGCAGATGATAAAACAATAGATTTATTTGAAAGTCAATATATTGTTCCAAACGGAATATCTTATAATTCATACCTTATAAAAGACGAAAAAAATGTTGTAATGGATACTATAGATAAGAGAAAAACTGATGAATGGTTAATTAATTTAGAGAAAGCATTAGCAGGAGAAAAACCAGATTATTTAGTAGTATCACATTTAGAGCCAGATCATGCATATAATGTAGGAGTTTTAGCTAATAAATATCCAGAAATGAAAATAGTAGGAAATAATAAAACATTTGCTTTTATGACGCAGTTTTTTGACATATCAAATTTAGAAGAAAGAAAAGTTGTAGTTAGTGAAGGTGAAGAATTAAATATAGGAAAACATACTTTACAATTTTTTATGGCACCAATGGTTCATTGGCCAGAAGTGATGGTAACATATGAAAAATATGAAAAAATAGTTTTTTCAGCAGATGGCTTTGGAAAATTTGGAGCATTAGATGCAGAAGAAGATTGGGCTTGTGAAGCAAGAAGATATTATTTTAATATATGTGGAAAATATGGTATTCAAGTACAAGCATTATTAAAAAAATTAGCTACATTAGATGTAAAAATGATATGTCCATTACATGGTCCAATATTAAAAGAAAATTTGGAATATTATATAAATAAATATGATATTTGGAGTAGTTATAAACCAGAAGATGATGGTGTTTTTGTTGTATATGCATCTATACATGGAAATACAGCAGATGCAACAAAAGAATTAGAAAAAATGTTAAAAGAAAAAGGAGCAAAAAAAGTTGTTGTTTCTGATTTATCAAGAATAGATATAGCAGAAGCGATAGAAGATGCGTTTAGATATGATAAAATGATACTTGCAGCATCTACTTATGATGCAGGAGTATTTACACCTATGCAAAGATTTTTAAATGAATTACAAGCAAAAAATTATCAAAGTCGTAAGATAGGATTAATAGAAAATGGAACATGGGCACCTCTTGCAGCTAAAACAATGAAAGAAACTGTAGATAAGATGAAAGATATATCAGTTTGTGAGCAAATTGTTACAATAAGAACAAAACTTACAGAAGAATCAAAAGATCAAATGAAATTATTAGTTGAAGAAATACTAAAATAAAATTTGTATATTTTCAAAAATTTACTAATATATCTATTATAGATTTGGAGGATAATATGGAAGACGGACATCTTATTAGTAATAAATATAAAGAGACTAATACAGATATTTATTCTAAAATAGTTGAGACAAAAGAAGAAGTTGGAAAAATAAAAAATAGTAAACAGAATTTTTTAAGTTATATACATTGCAATGGATGTTTTAAAAAATGTTCTTTATCTAACTCAAATTGTGGTAGAGGGCAAAACTTAAAAACTCAATTTATGTAAAAGGAGAAAAAAATGACAAAAATTATTTTATTAGTAGTATTAATTGCACTAAATGCTTTTTTTGCTGCAGCTGAGATAGCATTTATTTCTTTAAATGATGCTAAAATAGATCTTCAAGCAAAAGAAGGAAATAAAAAAGCAAAAAAAATAAAGAAAATGTTAGAAAATCCAAGTAAATTTTTAGCAACAATACAAATAGGTGTTACTTTAGCAGGATTTTTATCAAGTGCATTTGCATCAGAAGCATTTGCAAGTGAGCTTGCACCAATATTATATAACTTAATTCCAGCTGTAAGTTTAAGTATGTGGAATAGTATTTCAATTGTTTTAATTACTATTATACTATCTTATTTTACATTGGTTTTTGGAGAATTAGTTCCAAAAAGAGTTGCCATGAAAAATTATGAGAAGATAGCTTTTGCTAGTATTGGAGTTATAAAAGCTATTTCAGTTGTAACAGCGCCATTTGTAAAATTCTTAACATTTTCAACAAATATAGTTTCTAAATTATTTGGAGTATCTGGAAATGAAGAAGAAACAGTTACAGAAGAAGAAATAAGAATGATGGTGGATGTAGGAGAAGAAAAAGGAACAATTGACAAAGAAGCAAAAGAAATGATAAATAATGTTTTTGAATTTAATGATAAAGCAGTGACAGAAATAATGATACCAAGAAAAGAAATATTTGCATTAGACATGAATTTATCAATTTCAAAAGTTATAGAAGAATTGACAGAAGATTTTAGGTATAGTAGAGTACCTGTATATGATGAAACAATAGATGAAATAAAAGGTGTTGTTTATGTAAAAGATATTCTACTATCAACTAAAAATAAAAATGTAAAAATAAAAAATTTAATAAAAGAAGCATATTTTGTTCCAGAAACTAAAGCTGTTAATGAGCTTTTTGAAGAGCTTAGAAAAAATAGAAAACAAATAGCAATAGTAGTTGACGAATATGGTGGAACAGCAGGAATTGTTACAATGGAAGATATACTAGAAGAAATTGTTGGTGAGATATATGATGAATATGATGAAGTTGAGAAAATATATGAAAAAATAGATGAAAATACTTTTATTTTAAATGGAAGTATGGGAGTTTCAGAAGTACAAAAAATATTAGATATAGAAATACCTGAAGGGGATTATGATACTATGTCAGGGTACTTAATAGAATTATTAGGAAGAATACCACAAGAAAAAGAAAAAATACCTGTTATAGAAACAGAAGATGTAAATTATAAAATTGAAAAAGTAAAAGATAAAAGAATTGTAAAAATAAAAGCTTGTAAAATTGAAAAAGTACAAGAAACAGAAGAAGCAGAAGAGGAAGAATAAAAATTAAAAATAAGTAGAAATTTTGATTAATAATTAAAAAATTATATAAGGTTTATAGGTAAATCCTTATAAAAACCTAAATATTTAAATATAGAAGGAAAATATTATGAATAACTTTGTGTTTCATGCACCTACAAAAATGTATTTTGGAAAGGGGCAAATTGAAAATTTACCAGAAATTTTAAAAGAATATGGAGAAAATGTACTTATCACATATGGTGGTGGAAGTATAAAGAAAAATGGAATTTACGATAAGGTATGTGAATTATTAAAAGATTTTAATATATCGGAACTTCCTGGAATAGAACCTAATCCTAGAATAGGAACTGTTAGAAATGGAATAGAAATTTGTAGAGAAAATAATATAGATGTTATTTTAGCAGTTGGTGGTGGAAGTACAATTGATTGTTCAAAAGCTATAGGAGCAGGAGTTTTTTATGAAGGAGATGCTTGGGATTTAGTAAAAGAACCTCAAAAAATAGGTAAAGTTTTACCAATAGTTACTGTTTTAACAATAGCAGCAACAGGTTCAGAAATGAATAAAACAGCCGTTATTTCAAATCCAGAAACAAATGAAAAGCTTGCAACAAAAGCAAAAAAAATGGCTCCAAGAGCATCAATATTAGATCCAGAGTATACATATACATTACCTGCTATTCAAACAGCAGCAGGAACAGCAGATATAATGTCACATGTTATAGAAAATTATTTTAAAAGAGAATCAGCATATCTTCAAGATCAAATATCAGAAGGGATTTTAAAGACATGTATAAAGTATTGTAAAACAGCACTTCAAAATCCAACAGATTATGAAGCTCGTAGTAATTTAATGTGGGCATCAAGTTTAGCGTTAAATGGACTATGTGGAAGAGGAAAAGATGATGAAGCTTGGTCTTGCCATCCAATAGAACATGAATTAAGTGCATTTTATGATATAACTCATGGAGTTGGACTTGCAATACTAACTCCAAGATGGATGAGATATATTTTATCTGAAAAAACAGTTGATAAATTTGTAGATTATGCAGTTAATGTGTGGGGATTTGAGAAATCTGATGATAAATTTGATTTAGCAAATAAAGGAATTGATAGTACAGAAAGATTTTTTACAGAATGTGGAATTCCTATGAACTTAGGTAAACTTGGAATAGATGATTCTTTATTAGAAAAAATGAGTCATGCAGTTATAGCTCATAGAGATTTAAGTAATGCATATGTTCCTTTAAATGAAGAGGATGTATTAAATATTTTAAAAATGTGTTTATAATTGTTTATTAATAATAATTTTGAATTTTACTAAAATATGATATAAAAGTAGTATAAATGAAAAGATTTATGCTATTTTTATTTATATGAAAAAAGATATGTTGTTACATAAGTTATTAATGATGTAAAGATATAAAAAATAATAAGAATAAGAAGACATAAATTATAATAGTATTAATTAAGGAGGATAATTTTATGAAAGTTTTATTAATTAATGGAAGTTCAAAAGAAGGATGTACATATACAGCTTTAAGTAAAGTAGTGGAAAGTTTAAATGAAGAAAATATAGAAACAGAAATTATAGATTTAGGGGCAAATCCTGTAAGAGATTGTATAGGATGTGGAACTTGTGCAAAAGAAGGAAAAAGAAGATGTGTATTTAATGACGATATAGTAAATACAATAATTGAAAAAGCAGAAGAAAGTGATGGATTTGTATTCGGAACACCAGTATATTATGCCCATCCAACTGGAAGAATTTTATCAGTTTTAGATAGAGTATTTTATGCAGGAAAGAAATCTTTTGAATTTAAACCAGGAGCAAGTATTGCTAGTGCAAGAAGAGCTGGAACTACTGCTTCATTTGATGTTTTAAATAAATATTTTACAATTAGTCAAATGCCAATAGTATCTTCTACGTATTGGAATAATGTACATGGAAATACTCCAGAAGAGGTAAAACAAGACTTAGAAGGAATGCAAACTATGTATAATTTAGGAAAAAACATGGCATGGATGTTAAAATGTATTGAACTTGGTAAAAAGAATAATATTGTATCACCACAAAATAAGATTGAAAAAACAAGTTTTATAAGATAAAATATATACAAAAGTTATAAATGGAGGAATTTTTATGAAAAAGTATGTAATAGGATTAGTAGCAGTAATAATTGTGATAATATTATTTTTTATAGGATTTAACAATAATATATTTAATAAAAAAGAAATAAGTGATTTATATGACTTTAAATATTTTTCACCACTTTCACAGAATGATGTATATTATGCTGATACTATGGAGTTTACTAATGGGATTTATTATAAAATTATATCAGATTATGAGGAGTATTTAAAATATAAAGAAAATTATAATGATATTATAGATATGGATAGTAAGGAGTTTAAAAACAATTTTTTAGTATTAACTGCAACAGAAAATACATCTACGCAAAATTTAGGACTTGAAAGTATTGAGGTAGATGAGTCAACTTTATATATTGGTTTAGAAAAAACAAATGAAAAAGAAGTATCAGATTTAGATAGAGGAATATCAATAAAAATTGATAGAGATTTATTTAGAGATAATATTGATATATTTAAAACAATAGAAAATACAAATTTTATGGAAACATATAGCGATATAAGAAAAATACCAAAAGAATATACTTTAGAAGAGGCAATTGAAGATAACTGTTTTGTTAATTTAGGAGTTTCATCATCAAATGTGGATTTAATACATAATTTTTTAGAAAAGATAGAAAGTAATCAAAACGCAGAGATTAGAATAGTTTTTGTTGGTGGTATAAATGATAATATAATTATTTATGATATAAAGTATGTTAATGAAGATAAAAAGTATTATGTTTGTGTTGATAATTCAAGAGTGATAGATATAGATTATGACGGAAATTCCTCTATGAATGATACATATAATTATTATGAATTTGATATTTTAGAAAAAATGGACTATACAGATGATTCTATAATAAGACCTTTAGATAATATAAACACATATATATTGAGAAATTCAGAGATACCAGAAGATATATTAAGTTTTTGGTATTTTGATTAAATAAAAATCCTACAATAAAAATGGAGATTATGACAATTAATTATGATTTATATAAATAATATGGAATACAAAAAGGAACTATATATTTAAGTATAGTTCCTTTTTTATAGATAAAATTCTACTAATTATTACAACCACAAGAATTATTATTGTTATTATTTCCATTATTCATAAAATATTGATTTCTTTGATATAATTTTTCTTGAACACCATTTAAAGCTTCACCAAATCTTTGGAAGTGAACAACTTCACGTTCTCTTAAATATCTTAGAACGTCTACTACATCTCTGTCATCTTTACAAAGATCTATTAGTTTTTCATAAGTGGCACGAGCTTTTTGCTCAGCGGCCAAATCTTCTGTTAAGTCAGCAACAGGATCACCTTTTACAGCCATACTTGCAGCGGTGTATGGAAATCCGGCAGCAGCTTGAGGATATACACCCCAACCATGATCTGTATAATAATCACCCATACCAGCTCTTTGCAATTCCTCTGGACTTGAACCATCTGTTAATTGATGAACTAAAGTCCCTACCATTTCAAGATGGGCAAGTTCTTCAGTTCCTATATCATTTAACACAGCTTTAGATTTTTGATCAGGCATGCCAAATCTTTGAGATAAATATCTTAAAGAAGCGCCAAGTTCTCCATCAGGTCCACCATATTGTGAAATAATTACTTTTGCTAGTTGTGGATTTCTGTATTTTATATTAATTGGATATTGCAGACTTTTTACATAATAATACATTAGTAAGCCCCCCTTTCCCAAGGCCAAGGTTCGTCAATCCAATCCCAAGTATCTGAAGTAAAATTGACTGTTAATGGTCCAAACAATTCTTGATATTTTTTAGTAAGAGAAACAACTTTTTCCACATATTCATTATGCATGCAAATTGCTTTTGAATCTTCAGGATGAGTATCTAAATATAATACTAAATCATTAATTGCAAAATTTAATGACATTATTTCATGTAATAAAGCTTGTTTATTTACATTATTACAACAATTATTCATATTTACATACCTCCATTTCTTAAATAATTAATAAAATCTATTGATTGACCAGGGTAATAAGGACTTACAAGTTCTGGAAAAATAGTTCCATTTTCAAGTCCAACTTCTGGTGTAAAAGTTTTATTCATTATTTGATTAGGAGTATAAGCATGACCATATAAATAATTAGAAGGAAAAGGTTCATTAGAAGAATTACAAATATTAGCATATATATTAGAGTTATTATTTGTATTTGAATTATTATTTCTGCAATTGCATGAATTTTGCATGCAACTATTTGAATTACGATTACAACAACGCATAAAAAAATCCTCCTTTTTGGTTTATATAATATAGTGTATGTAAACAATTTTAATATGTGAAAATAGTATTTGTATATTTTAATTGAATTTTATGTGTCTAAAAAATGAAAAAAAGAGCTTTAAAGTGAATTTATAATGAAAAATATTGTTGCTTTATTTATCATATGTTAGTATAAGAGAAATTAATCAAGGAGGAAAAATATGGGTGATATTGGAGAAAAAATGTCAATTGCAATAGAAATATTATCAATGAAACTTTCTAAAGAAATGTTTAATAAAGAGAAAGTAAATAAAATATTTAAAGAAAAAGAATTAGTTTATTCAGGAGATATAGAAACAATTAATAGAGTAATAAATGTTTATGGAAAAGAACTAAAGGAGGAAATGCAAAATGGATAATCAAAATAAGACTATAGGAATACAGAAAGTTGAAAAGTCAATAGTTGATAGACTAGATGAGATTACTTCTAAAATAACATCAGTAGAAGAATGGGAGAATTATATATTTAAATATCAAGATCCATTTTGCAAAATTCTTGCTAGTTTAGAAGCTGGTAGAAATAATAACAATCAAAGTACTTCAAATGAACAAAAACCAATAGCTGTAATTTTTGGAGGACAGCCAGGGGCGGGAAAGACTGCACTAATACCAAAATATAAACAATTATTAAAAGAACAATATAATATTGATGCATTAGTTAATAATGCAGATTTTTATAGATTTTGTGTACCAGGAACTTACAAAGTAGCATCAGATTTTCCAGAAAGTGCATCAGTATTAACAGATCCAGTAGTTAAGAGTATGAGAAAAAATTTAGTAAAAGAGGCTATTGAGCAAAAGCAAAGTATAATAATTGAAAATACTTTAGGAGATACTCTTATGGTTGATGAAATGAAAGAAGCTAATGTGCATGATATTTGGATTGCTTTAATGGCAGTTCCACGAGAAGAATCTTTGTTATCAGATTTTGAAAGATATATTAAAATGAAAGAGGCATCAGATGTTGCAAGATTAGTAAGTATTGAAGCACATGACAAAAGATATAGTGCGCTTGACAAAATTGCAATTAAATTAGAAAATGAGGGGGTAAGAATGTTAGTACATTCTAGAGGAAAAGATGAAAATAGCTTACCAAACCTTGAATATGATAGTTCTGATAACTCAAATAAAAGATATGCAAATGTAATTGATGCAATGAATTCAGTAAGAAATAGAAGTTTTAAGGCAAATGTATCTGGATATTCAGAGAGATTAAAAACTATTAGAGAAAAAATGGAAGCATTCGGGATGACTGAAGATGAAGAAATTGAATTAAAGACATTAGAAGAAATTATTGAAAAATCTATAGCAAAAGAAAAAGAAGGAGAGGAAAAGTAAAATGATTGATTTACACATACATACTACTTATTCAGATGGAACAAAAAATGTTAAGGAAATTTTGAAACAAGCTGAAGAGTTGAAATTAGATTATATATCTATTACAGATCATGATAGATGTGATGCTTATGAGGAATTAAAAAATATTGATATAAGTAAATATTATTCTGGGAAAATTATAAAAGGAATAGAAATAAAATGTTTTTATAAAGGAAGTACTATAGAGGTTTTAGGATATGACTATGATTATAATAAAATGAAATCATGGGTAGACGAATTTTATGAAGATAAAGATAGAAAAATAATTGAAACAAAATATTTTAATAAATTATATAATGTATGTGAAAAATTAAATTTAACTATGAGTAAAAGAGAAGATATAGTATGGAATCCAGAAAATGATTGGGGAGGAAAAACTATATATGATGAGATAAAAAAACATCCTGAAAATCAATCAAAACTACCAGAAGATTTATGGAATAATGGAGTTCAAACCTTTTCAAAAAGATATTATTGTAATAAAGAAACTATATGGTATTTAGATAAATCAGAGGATTATCCAAGTGTTGATGAAGCAGTTAATGCTATAAAAAATGCAGGTGGACTAGTGTTTTTGCCACATATGTATATATATAAATGGATGAAAAATATTGAAGAAGAACTAGAAGAACTTGTAGATAACTATAATATTGATGGAATTGAGTGTTATCATAGTGATTTTTCGCAGGAAAATATAGACTACTTAAATGAATACTGTGATAAAAATAATTTTTTAAAGAGTGGTGGAAGTGATTATCATGGAGATAATAAACCACATATTAGTTTAGCAATAGGAAGAGGAAATTTAAAAATTCCTACTAAAATAATAGAAAATTGGTGTAAATAAATGCTTTTGATAAATTAATAGTTATAAATAAAGTCGTTTGTAGATAAATTATATACACGAAAAAACTGAAAAATTTTTACTTTTTCAGTTTTTTTCTAGGTATTATCTAGTTATTATATTGTTAAAAATATTTTACTAAAAATTGTTGATTTTTATAAATACTTATGTTAAACTATAATAGTTAATAAAGCAAAAGAGAGTTGGAGGTCTATATAGATGGAAATAGTAAAATATATAATAATGGGAATATATGCAATAGTATGTTTAGCTTTAATAGTTTTAGTAACAAAACAATCTAAAGAAGATGGTGGTGCTTCTGGAACTATTGTTGGGGCTTCTGCTAATAATTTTTATGAAAAAAATAAAGGAAAAACAACAGAAGGAAAAATGAAGAGAGCAACAATAGCTTTAATGGTAGTATTTGTTGTTTTAACACTTGCGTTAGGAATTATATATGTTATCTAATTTTATTAGAATAACTAAAATAATAGATATAACTTTAAATAAAAATTAGGGGCAGTATTTTTACTGCTCTTTTTTATACAAGGAAAGTTAGACATTGGGACGTAGTTTTTGTATAAAAAAGCTTTTCTAGCTTTATATATGTGATATTACTATTGAATAGAAAATGCAATTTATATTAAAATATTATTGTGATAAAATTGAAAGGAAAAATATGAGTAAAAAGAAGAAACAAAAAATAGAAGGTATTTTTAGAGCTAATGAGAAAGGTTATGGATTTGTTGAAGTTGAAGGAATGGAAGAGGATCTTTTTATTCCTGCAAATAGTGTAAATAAAGCTCTAAATGGTGATACTGTTCAAGTTATGATTTATAAACAAAAAGAAGGAACTAAAAGAGCAGAAGCTAAGATTGTGAAAGTTGTAAAAAGAGAAAGAGAAACAGTTGTAGGAATTTTTCAAAAATCGAAAAATTTTGGATTTGTAGTTCCTGATGACAAAAGATTTGGAACAGATATTTTCATATCTAAAAGTAATTGTAAAGAAGCTAGAAATAATGATAAAGTAGTTGCTAAAATTTTAAAATATCCTGAAAAAGGTAAAAATGCAGAAGGAGAAATTATTGAAATTTTAGGCAATGTAAATCAAGCTGGAGTGGATATGCTTTCTGTTATAAAAGAATTTGACCTTCCTAATGAATTTCCATCTTTTGTAAAAGAAGAAGCTGAAAGTATACCTCAAAAAATAAATGAAAAAGATATAAAAAATAGAAGAGATTTAAGGGAAAATATAATTTTTACAATAGATGGAGAAGATGCAAAAGATTTAGATGATGCTATATATGTATCAAAAAATAAAGATGGAAATTATATATTAGATGTTCATATTGCTGATGTTAGCTATTATGTAAAAGAAGATAGTAAATTAGATAGAGAAGCAATAAAAAGAGGAACAAGTGTATATATGTTTGATAGAGTCATACCAATGCTTCCTTTTGAACTTTCAAATGGAATATGTAGTTTAAATGCAGGACAAGATAGGTTTGCATTATCTTGCAGTATGGAAATTGATGCTAAAGGAAATGTTATATCATCAGATGTATATAAATCAGTAATTAGAGTAACAGAAAGAATGACATATACTAATGTAAATAAAATTATTAATGGTCTAGATGAAGAAGTTATGCAAAAATACAGTAAATATATAGATAAGTTTAAGTTAATGGAAGAGCTAGCTATTATATTAAAAAATAGAAGATTAGCACAGGGATATTTAAATCTAGATATTCCAGAAAGTAAAATAATATTAGATAAAAATGGTAGAGCTATTGAAGTAAAAAAATATGAAACAACTTTTGCAAATGAAATAATAGAGCAATTTATGCTAACAGCAAATGAAACAGTAGCAGAAAAGTTTTATTGGTTAGAAGCTCCATTTATCTATAGAGTCCATGAAGAACCTGAATATGAAAAAATACAAGAAACAAATAAATTCTTATTTAATATAGGTGAAAAAATAAAAGTAAATAAAGATAATATTAGACCAAGAGCCTTTTCTGATGTTTTAGACAAACTAAAAGGAACAGAGTATGAAAAAGTAATATCAACATTAATTTTAAGAACATTAAAAATAGCTAGATATGAAAGTGAAAATAAAGGTCACTTTGGAATTGCAAGTAAATATTATTGTCATTTTACATCACCAATAAGAAGATACCCGGATTTGTTCATACACAGAGTAATTTCAGAATATTTAGAAAATAATTATAATATGAAAGAAGAAAGATTAGCTGAATTAGAAGGAAAAGCAACAAAATATGCAGAAAGTTCTTCAGATGCAGAAAAAATAGCAACAAAAGCAGAAAGAGATGCAGAAGATATTAAAAAGGCTGAATTTATGGAAAATAAAATTGGAGAAGAATATTTTGGTATTGTTTCTTCAATTACTTCGTTTGGTATGTTTGTAGAACTTGAAAGTACTGTAGAAGGATTAATTAGATTTGAACATATGGGAAATGAATATTTTATATATGATGAAAATAGAAAAACATTAATTGGAGAAAGAACTAATAGAGTTTTTAAAATAGGAGATCAAGTTAAAATTAGAGTAATTGAAGCAAATAAAATGCTTAGAAAAATAGCTTTTGAATTGGTTGCAGATAAAACGCAAGTAAAATATGATTTATATTTTAAAGATGAAGAAACAGAAGTGAAAGATGTAGAAAATGAAGATAATATTTAATTTCTATTAAATATTGTTTTGTATCAAAATAAATATTAAATAGTGAATAAAATTTGTGCATAAAAGTTAGAAATAAAGAGTAATTACAGATTTACTCTTTATTTTCATATAAAAATGTATTAAAATATAAATGAAAAAATTTTAATAAAAAGGTTTAATAATATGAAAAATATATTTAAGAAATTGATTAATAATTCTAAAAAGCAAGAAGATAGTGAAGAAATAAAAAAATTAGAAGAACTAAAAAGAAAGATTAAATCTATAAAAACAATAGAAGAACTCGAAGCTATGGAAGATGAATTAATAGCTTTAGGCGTTTTAGATAAATCAAAATTAGATAAATTAAAAAGAAAGAAAAAGAAAAGAAAATCAGATAGAGAAATATTTGAAGAAAGAATTAGATGTGATTTAGAAACAATAAATAAAGTAATATTAGTAGGGAAAATATACAAAAAACAAGAAAGAAAAAGAGAGGATAAAGAGATTATTCAAAATAGAGATGATAGAGAAAGAAATGGTGGAGTAAAAGATAAGGAAAAAGAGAAGGATAAAGAAGAAAGAACAAGAAGTAGTGGTGGAAGAACAAGAGGAGATAGATAGTATTTAATAATATAAGCAAAGATTTTATTCAAATAAGTGAAATAGATTAATTTAGTATTATAAAATATAAACTTTTTAAAAGGATAATGTATAAAATGATTAATGATATAAAAAAAAATGAAGAATATATAGTAGAAATAATTGATAATGGATTTCAAGGGGAAGGAATTGCTAAAATTAGTGGTATAACTATATTTGTTCCTAATTGTATTAAGGGAGAAAAAGTTAAAATTAAAATTTTGAAAGTAACTTCTTCACATGCTTTTGGAAAAGTTATAGATATATTGGAAAGTTCAAAATTTAGAAAAGAATCAGATTGTGTTACATATCAGAGGTGTGGAGGATGTGCTATTCGTCATATAGATTATGATTATACTATTCAAATAAAGAAAACGTCAGTAGAATCAACTTTAAAGAAAGCACTTGGAAGAGAAATAAAAATTTCTGAAACTTTAAAAATGGATAATCCTTATAATTATAGAAATAAGCTTCAATATCCTATAGGAGTAGATGAAAAAGGCAATCCAGTAATGGGAGTTTATGCAGAAAGAACTCATAAAATAATTCCAACAAAAGAATGCAAAATTCAAGATGAGTTAAGTCAAAAAATAGCAAATAGTATATATGATTGGATATGTGAAAATAAAATAAAAGTATACAATGAAGTTAATTTAGAAGGAAGTATAAGACATATAGTTATAAGAATTGGCAAAAAAACAAATCAAGTAATGGTTACTTTAGTAACTAATACTAAGAAAATAGAAAAGGAAAAAGAATTAGTAGAATATTTAATATTAAAATACCCTGAAGTAAAAACAATAGTAAAAAATATTAATAGCAAAAATACCAATGTTATTTTAGGAAATGAGAATAAAATATTGTTTGGTGAAGGTTACATATACGATTATTTAGGAGAATATAAATTTAAAATTTCACCAATGTCTTTTTACCAGGTAAATCAAGTTCAAACTGAGAAATTATATACTAAAGTAGTAGAATATGCAGAGCTTACAGGAGAAGAAACAGTATTTGATTTGTATTGTGGGATAGGAACAATAGGAATATTTGCATCAAAAAATGTTAAAAAATTATATGGAATAGAAACAGTACCTCAAGCTATTGAAGATGCGAAAGAAAATGCAAAATTAAATAATATTGAAAATGCAGAGTTTTTTGTAGGAGATGTGGAAAAAACTTTACCAGAATTTATAAAGCAAAGAAAAATAATTCCAGATGTTGTTTTTATTGATCCTCCTAGAAAAGGTTGTGATAAAACAGCGCTAGATACTATTCTTGAAATAGAGCCTAAAAGAATTGTTTATGTAAGCTGTAATCCAGCTAGCTTAGGTAGAGATTTAAAAATTTTAGAAGAAAAATATGATATTAAAGATATTTCTATATGTGATATGTTTGGATTTTCACATCATATTGAATGCGTTACAGCACTTACATTAAAAAGTATAGAGTAATACAGGATAAACAAGATTATTAATAATTATTTAAAAGATTTTTGTTATAGAATAATTTATTATTTTGCATTATTAAACGAAGAACAAATTTGTAAGTTAAATGAATTGTGTGATTAAAAAGAAAGAGGAATATATATGTTAGAAAAAGCTAATCCAATTATTATTCAAGGCGCAATGAGTATGGAAGTTGAAGAATTGATAAAAATAATTGAAATAGGAAAAGAAGAAAATATAAATGGTTTTAAGTTTTATATAGGAAGATTTGAAAATTATCCAATAATTATTTCAGAAACTCAAATTGGAATTATAAATGTAAGTATGGCAACATGTATAGCAATTCAAAACTACAATCCTAAGCTAATTATAAATCAAGGAATTGCAGGAGCGCATGTTAGCTATATACATAGAAATGATATAGTGGTTGGAGAAAAGAGTGTTAATATAAATTCTTTTATAACAGGAATTAAGAATAAAAATGAAGGAACAAATCCATTTGATTGGCAGTTTGACAATAGATCATTTGAGGTTCAATGTAATACAGAATTATTAGAGAAAGCTAAAAAGATTAATAATGAATATAATATTTTTTATGGAATAATTGGAAGTGGAGATATATTTAATAGAGAAGTTGATAGAATAGCTTGGGTACAAGAAAAAAAGAATACATTATGTGAAGATAATGAAACAATTGCTGTATATACAATTTGTGAAAAATTTAAAGTTCCATGTATTGGTTTTAGAGCTATTACAAATAATGAAGTAACTCAAAAAGAAAGTGATGGCTCAACAATTTCAAGGAAAAATTTAGCGAGTAATGCAAATAAAATTATAACTAAAGAACATGATTTGTCTCCAGCAATAGTATCACAAAAATTTACAATGAATTATATAAAAGAATTATTGTTAGTATAAAATTAAAGGAGAAAAAAGCATAGATGAAATATGCAGGTAATAAATTAGAAGGTAAAGATTATGGGGAAAGACATGCTTCGTATGGATTAATATTTAATGAAAATGAAGAAATTGCAGTTGCGTATATAGAAAAATATAATATGTATAATTTAATTGGCGGAAAAATAGAAGAAGGAGAAAATTCTAAAGAAGCTTTAATAAGAGAAACAAAAGAAGAAATAGGATATGCTATAAATGATATTAAATATATTGAGAATCTTGGATACTATACATATATTGAAATTTTAGATAAATATGAATTAGCAATAATAGATGTTTATAAGGCGAAAGTAGGAGAAAAAATTTGTGAACCAATAGAAAAAGATCATGAGCTTATATGGATAAAACCAGAGGATATAGCAAATAAAATGTATTTTGAATATCATAGATATATTTTAAATGAGTATGTTAAGCTATTAAAGTAAGTATTATAAGAGATGGAGTAAAATATTCAATATGAAAAGTATAGATGAATATGTTAAAAGAATAAGTGAAAAGGAAATTCCTTGTGAATATGGACGAAGTAAAAAAGTATATCTTTTTGAAGATGTAGCGTTAGTAAAATGTAGCCAAGAAGAATACAATTCTATTATGAGTACTAAAAAATCTATTGATGATATGATAAATGAGCGGACATCAAATAGCTAAAATATTTATCGGAAAAAATTATGATGGAGAATATTATATTTTGGAAGAGAAAGCTTTTGGAGAGCCAATACATAATAAAAATACCAGATTTTATGGTTGTAGAAGAACTTTATTAGAAACCGCAGAAGATAATTTTAATGCTTATATGAATGCGATTAATAAATATTTAATGCGAATGTCACAAATAGCAGATTTATCAGATAAAAAAATTTATGATTATGTGAGGACTGCAGAGATGCTATATTATGATGATGAATGTTTGCTAACTATTGATACAATAGGAGATAATATTATGTTTTCACCAGAAAAAGGGTTTACTTTTATGGATATTGGAAAAAAGCCACGTTCAAGTATGCCTGTTCCAAATATTTTTGATAAAATATTTGATATTTCATATCCTAATAGATGTGAGGTACTTAGAGACTATAGTATTACAATAGCAGAAAGTAACAAAATAGTATTGGGAAATAAAGGAGATGGTGTTGCTATTGATTCTATTCCAGAAGAGTTTTATGTTAATATCGGTAGTATATATCAAAGAATAGTAGATAAATTATATAACTTTTGCGAAAATGATATATTATTAAATGATTTTAATAGAACAGTTAAAGATATTAATAATTCTATGAATATTTGGGCTACAAGAGTAAAACCTACAGATCAAATTTTATATGAAATAATTCAAGCGAGAATGAAAGTGAAAAGTAAAGATTTAACAGATGATGAAGATGCAAGATAGATAATAGTTTATGAGATACGGAAAAGTTATAAAATTAATTAGTTAAATTTATAGGAGTAAGAATGATAAAAGATGAATTAGAAAAAAGAAAATTACCAAAATTATTAAAATTTAATGATGGAAGTACAGTAAAAAATAAAGAATATATTAAAAAAGTAAACAAATAGAGGAGTACTAGTGATATATGGAATTAAGAGTAGAATTACCAGAATTAAAAGATTTGAAAGATATAAATTTATTAGCAAATCAAGTACATGAATTACATGTTAAATGGAGACCAGATTTATTTTTTATGATTGAAGAGTTAATAAGTGAGGAGAAACTTAAAGAATTAATAGAAAATAATGAGATATTTATAGCTAAATTACAAGAAAAAATTGTAGGATATATTACTTTAAATATAGTAGAGAAAAATACTCCAGGAATGAGATATAGAAAGCAATTGTCTATAGATGCAATATGTGTAGATGAAAAAAATAGAGGAAAAGGAATTGGAACTGAATTATTAAAATATGCTAAAGAATATGGAAAATTAAATAATTGTACAGATATATATTTAACTGTTAATGAAGAAAATAAAGAAGCGATTAAAATTTATGAGAAATTTGGAATGAAAGTTAAAAGTATTGCATATTCAATGCAAATATAGTTAATATTAGCTAAATAGTTATTAGTATGAACAAAAGTGCTGATAAGAATTTACATATAATAAAAATATTGATTTTATGTAAAATATGTGCTATGATATTATAGTACTAGAAATATGAAAGAGAGGAGGTGTTATAATATGTTAGACACAGCGGTTTTCATCAATCATTACACAGTCATCAGAGAAGAACGGCATGACATTTCCGAAGGAGACTGCCCAGTAGATTTAATGGCAGACATCCAGAATGAAAAAGCTGAAGATGAAATGATAGTATTTACATTAACGTCGGAGGCAATGAGAAAGATGTGTGCATATGATTCTTTGAATGAAACGAGGCACAGATACTTTAGGCACTTACCGTTTAGCTATCAGGGTGTTGGTGTATGGTGGGTTCCTGAAGATCCGCTTCAAAAAGTTCCAGAAGAAGATCAGGAATGGATGCGGATGTGGACTAAGGATATGTGTAAGACGTATTTTGTGGAGGAAGTTCATACAGAAGAACTAAAGTATAAACTTCCACCAAAGGGATCATCAGTGGTACATCATGTTATCGATTAATCAGCAAGAGAGAGCAGTAATGTAGGGTGATTGTGTAGTAGGCACAATCACCTTTACTTTTATAAATTATTATAGAAAATACTATAGAAATTTAGTAACTTATAGTATAAAATATTAAATATATTGGAGGTAAAATAATTATGATAAGATTTGAATGTGATTATTCAGAAGGTGCATGTTTAGAAATTATAAAAAAGATGCAAGAAACAAACATGGAACAAACACCTGGTTATGGGGAAGATATATATTGTAATTCTGCAAGAGAAAAAATAAGAAAAATATGTAAATGTCTAAATGCAGAAGTTCAGTTTTTGGTAGGTGGAACTCGGAACAAATATGATAGTAATAAGCTCAATTTTAAAATCATATCAAGGAGTAATTTCAGCTCGGAACAGGTCATATAAATGTTCATGAAACAGGAGCAATAGAAGCTACAGGACATAAAGTATTAGTGATAGATACAGAAGATGGCAAATTAACAGGAAATCAAGTAAAAGAAATGTATCAGAATCATTATAATGATGAGAATCATGAACATATGGTACAACCTGGAATGGTATATATATCATATCCAACAGAGAATGGACTAATATATACTAAGGAAGAATTAGAAAATTTATATAAAGTTTGTAGAGAATGTAATTTACCACTATATATTGATGGAGCTAGATTAGGATATGGATTAATGTCTGATGGAAGTGATATGGATATTTCAGATATAGCTCATAATTGTGATGTTTTTTATATTGGTGGAACTAAAGTAGGAGCATTATTTGGAGAAGCGGTTGTAATAACAAATGAAAAATTGCAAAAAAATTTTAGATATCATATGAAACAAAGAGGTGGAATGTTAGCAAAAGGAAGATTACTAGGAATACAATTTGATGTACTATTTGAAAATGAATTATATTTTAATCTATCAAAACATGCTATTGATATGGCAATGAAAATAAAAAAAGCTTTTGCAGATAAAGGATATAAATTTTTATATGATTCAAATACA
>CAMSWH010000020.1 GCA_947064765.1 uncultured Clostridium sp. | reverse complement strand
TATGCAAAATTTGAAACATTTCCTGTTTGGGATTTGCCACTTATGCATCCAGTAAATATTTCTTATGAAGCAGCAACAGCAGACTTAGGAGATATAAATATGATAGATTCATTCCATTTAGAAGAATACAATATAAAGGCTGTAAATTATAATAGAGATATTTCAGCATTTCCAATTTTAAAGAATATATTAAGTAAAATAATGGGAATTGATATATATAAATCTCCTACAGATATGGGAGTAAATACTATAAGTAAATGTATAATTAATGATGAAGTAGCTCGGAAAGGCTGCAAAGATGGAAATTATAAGAAGATATTATGCAAGCTTATGTGATTTTAGAAGAGGAATTGGATCTGAAGAAATAGTAGAGACAATAAAAAAATTAATGAATAATATTGGAATTACAATTTCAGATAGAGAAATTGTAAAATATGCTTTAGAAAAATCAGAAAAAGAAAATGTTAATGTTGTTGCTATAATGTTAGAGAACGGAAAAGTAATAACAGGAAAAGAATCAGAACTATTAAGTGCTTCTAGTGCATTACTAATAAATGCCATTAAAGAAATTTCCAGAATACCAGATGATGTATATTTACTTTCACCATCAGTTTTAGAATCAATTTTTAAATTAAAACAAAAAACATCATATAAAAGGAATTATTCTTTAAATTTACCAGAAGTTTTAATAGCGTTAAGCATATGTTCTAAAACAAATCCAGTTATAGAAAAAACTTTTGAAGCCATTGATAAATTAAGTGGATTAGAGGCTCATAGTTCTTATATTATATCTCAAGCTGAACAAAAAGTATTAAAAAGCTTAGGAATAAATTTAACTTGCCAGCCAAAGTTATTAGGATATGAAGAATAAAAAGAAGTGAAAGGAGAAAAAATGAGTACAAAGTATATTTTTATTACAGGTGGAGTAGTATCAGGATTAGGAAAGGGAATTACAGCCTCATCACTTGGAAGATTATTAAAAAATAGAGGTTATAATGTTGTAAACCAAAAATTTGACCCGTATATAAATGTTGACCCTGGAACAATGAGTCCATATGAGCATGGAGAAGTTTTTGTAACAGATGATGGAGCGGAAACTGATTTAGATTTAGGGCATTATGAAAGATTTACAGATGTTAACTTAAACAAAAATTGTAGTGTAACTTCTGGAAAAATATATCAATCTGTTTTAAATAAAGAAAGAAGAGGAGACTATTTAGGGAAAACTGTTCAAGTGATTCCCCATGTTACAAATGAAATAAAAGATAAAATATATAGTTTTGATGGAAAAGCAGATATCGTTATAACAGAGATTGGTGGAACAATAGGAGATATAGAAGGATTAGCTTTTATTGAAGCAATTAGACAAGTTGGTCTTGAAAAAAATCCAGAAGATGTTTTATATGTACATGTAACATTATTACCATATATAAGTGGTTCAAATGAATTGAAATCAAAACCAACGCAACACTCTGTTAAAGAATTACAAAGTTTTGGAATAAAACCAGATATTTTAGTTTGTAGAAGTGAAGTAGATATTCCTGAAGAGATTAGAGGTAAACTTGCACTTTTCTGTAATGTGAGACCAGAAAATGTTATACCAAATCTTACAGCTGAAAATCTTTATGCTGTACCACTAATGCTAGAAGAACATGGCTTAGCTAGAGCTGTTTGTAAGCAATTGCATTTAGAAAGAGTAGAGCCTAAAAATGAAGAATGGGAAAAATTAATAGATGATATTAGAAACTTAAATGGTGAAGTAAATATTGCATTAGTAGGTAAATATATGCAACTTCAAGATTCATACTTGTCAGTAGCAGAAAGTTTAAGACATGGTGGATTTGCAAATGGCGTAAAGGTAAATGTAGGATTTATAGATTCTGAAACAATAACTGAAAATACTGTAGACAAAGTTTTAAAAGAATATGATGGAATTTTAGTTCCAGGTGGTTTTGGAAATAGAGGAATTGATGGGAAAATAGCAGCAATAAAATATGCAAGAGAAAATAATATACCATTTTTGGGGATTTGTTTAGGTATGCAAATGGCAGTTGTTGAATTTTGTAGAAATGTACTAAATATAAAAGATGCCAATTCTGCTGAATTTAGTAGTACTACAGAAAATCCAGTTATACATATAATGGAAACTCAAAAAGAAGTTACAGAAAAAGGTGGAACAATGAGACTTGGAGCATATCCATGTACAATTAAAAAAGATACTTTAGCATATGAGATATATGGTACTGAAAGCATAAGTGAAAGACACAGACATAGATTTGAATATAATAATGATTATAAAGAAAGATTAGAAAAAGCAGGATTAATTTGTTCTGGAACATCACCAGATGGAACATTAGTTGAAATTGTAGAATATAAAAAACATCCATTTTTTATAGCAGGTCAATTTCATCCTGAATTCAAGTCAAGACCAGATAGACCAGCACCATTATTTAAGGCACTTATAAAAGCAGCAAAAGAAAATAAAAAGTAGTTGGATTAAAATATAGCAAAAGAAAATAAAAAGTAATTGCATTAAAAATGCAGAATAAGGAAAAATAATTTTGTAGAAATAGATATAAAGTAGGCTTTGTAATAAATTTAAAAATAAAATTATGAAAGCCTATTTTACAATTTATTATTGATTTTTATTTTTTATAAAAGGAGAGAGAAAGAATTAATATAAAATGGTGAAATTATTAGACTTTCAAGAAAATTTGGAAAATAGGAAAATTATAGAATGCCCAGAATTGTCAAATAATATTATATTTAAGAAATATAATGTATCAGAAGGAGAGATTATAAAAGTATCGGAAAATCAATTTGTTTGTGTTTTTGAAAAAGGTAGAGTATTAGATATAAAAGAAAACGAAGGTATTTATAAATTAGAAAATATTGATATTAAAAATGATGAATTTGATAATATTTGGGGAAGTTTGATTGTAAGAAAAGCTGAAGATGAGAGTTTATGCATATTGTTTTTTAATACTAACATAATTAAACATAATAAATATATAATTAATGATCCAATTAAGTTTAAAAATTGGAAAAATGGAGAATTTTCTGATATATATATTAATCTAGAAGGCTATTATGATTTTAAAATAGAGAATCCTAAAATGATGCTTAGTAAAGTGATAGGTCTTAGAAATTTATTTACTAAACAGGAACTTATAGAAAAAATTAGAAAATATGTAATATACTCAATAGAAAAAGGAATAAATGAGCTGTCAGATGAATATAAATTAGATATAGATACCTTAGTTTTAGAATCTGATAGATTGGAAATCAAATTAAAGCAAAATGAATATGATTTAAAATTATTAGAATATGGAGTAAAATTAACATATTTTGATATAAAAAAATTTAAAATAAATCAAAAAAAGTTTAAATTTTTTTAAAATCATATTGACAATTTAGTAAATAGGGTATAAATTATTAGCAGTCAAGTATAATGACTGCTAATTTAGTTTGAAGGAGGAATGTAAAAATGATAAAACCATTAAATGATAGAGTTTTAATAAAAATGGTAGAAGCAGAAGAAACAACAAAAAGTGGAATAATATTAACTTCAGGGTCACAAGAAAAACCACAAATAGCAGAGGTCGTAGAAATTGGACCAGGTGGAGTTGATGAAAATGGAGTAGCTGTTAAAATGCAAGTAAAAAAAGGCGATAAAGTAATTACAAGCAAATATTCTGGAACAGAAGTAAAATATGAAGGAATAGATTATATTATAGTTAAGCAATCAGATATATTGGCTATAGTAGAATAAAATTATAAAATAAAATTAAAAAGAATTTAGAACCAATATTACAAGGCAAAATTTTGAAAAAAGTATAAAACGTATATATGTTTTATACTGCTTTTAGAAAAAATTTAACGAAATAAGATGAAGTTATAAATTATTTTGGGAGGTATAAAGATGGCTAAAGAAATTAAATATGGTGAAGATGCCAGAAAAAAATTATTAGAAGGTGTTAATAAATTAGCAGATACTGTAAAAGTTACATTAGGTCCAAAAGGAAGAAATGTTGTATTAGATAAAAGTTATGGAGCACCACTTATAACAAATGATGGTGTTACAATAGCTAAAGAAATAGAATTAGAAGATTCTTTTGAAAATATGGGGGCTAGTTTAGTAAAAGAAGTTTCTACAAAAACAAATGATGTAGCAGGAGATGGAACAACAACAGCAACAGTACTTGCACAAATAATGTTAAAAGAAGGGGTAAAGAACGTTGCAGCTGGGGGAGATGTTTTATCTATAAAAAGAGGAATGGATAAAGCAACAGAAAAAGCAGTAGAGGGGCTAAAAAAAATAAGTTCTCCAATTAGTGGAAAAGAAGATATTGCAAGGGTTGCAAGTATATCAGCAAATAATGAAGAAATAGGAAATTTAATTGCAGATGCTATGGAAAAAGTTTCTAAAGATGGTGTTATAACAATAGAAGAATCAAAAACATCATCAACAGAAGTTGATGTTGTAGAAGGTATGCAATTTGATAAAGGATATGTTTCTCCATATATGGTAACAGATACAGATAAAATGGAAGCTGTAATGGATAATCCATATATATTAGTAACAGATAAAAAAATATCAAATATTCAAGAAATATTACCATTGTTAGAAGAAATAACACAGCAAAGTGGAAAACTTGTTATAATTGCAGATGATTTTGAAAATGAAGCATTATCAACATTAATATTAAATAAATTAAGAGGAATATTAAATGTTGTTGGAATAAAAGCACCAGGTTTTGGTGATAAAAGAAAAGAAATGTTAGAAGATTTAGCAGTTTTAACAGGAGGAGAAGTTATTACATCAGAGCTTGGATTAGAGTTAAAAGATACAACTTTAGCACAACTTGGTAGAGCAAGACAAGTAAAATGTACAAAGGAAAATACAATAATTGTTGATGGAATGGGAGATAAAGCAAGATTAGATGCTAGAATAAAACAAATTAAAAATAATATAGAAGAAACAAAATCAAGTTATGATAAAGAAAGTATGCAAGAAAGACTTGCTAAACTTGTAGGCGGAGTAGCAGTAATTCAAGTTGGTGCAGCTACAGAAATTGAAATGAAAGAAAAGAAACTAAGAATAGAAGATGCATTATCAGCAACAAAAGCTGCTGTTGAAGAAGGAATTTTGCCAGGTGGTGGAACAGCATATGTAAATGTTATTCCTGAAGTAGAAAAACTTTTAGAAGAAGTTTCAGAAGACGAAAAAATAGGTGTAAAAATAATTTTAAAAGCTTTAGAAGAACCAGTAAAACAAATTGCTACAAATGCTGGCTTAGAAGGAGCAGTAATATTAGATAAAGTAAAAGCAAGTAAATCAGGAGTAGGATTTGATGCATATAAAGAAGAATATGTTGATATGAAAAAAGCAGGAGTAGTTGATCCTACAAAAGTTACACGTTCAGCTCTTCAAAATGCAGAAAGTGTTGCATCAATGATTCTTACAACAGAAAGTATTATAACAGATAAAAAAGAAAAAGAATGTGGATGTTCAAATCATCAAGCAATGCCAGATATGGGTGGAATGTATTAATATTGATTTATGTTAATGTATGTGATATAATAAAAAAGACAAATGAAACTCGAAAAACATAATGGCAGTGTTTGCTAGAAAGGAAACAAGATGAGTTTAGACAAAAAGATTAAAGACAAAGTTGTATCTGCGTATATTCCAACAACGGAATATGCCATCTATGCAGGGTTTACCCGGAAACAGAATGAGCGCTTGAGAGAAAGTATTGCAAAGTTTGAAGCGCCTACGAATCAGGTAAACCATTGTACGGAATTCGGGCGGAAAGGCTTGAAACCACAGGAGGAGTATGCTAATGTGCCTTTTAGAATAGAGAAGTATGATTCTGAAGGTACAGTTGAAACAGCGGGATCTGCAATAATAATTGCAAAGTTCTTGGAACAGATGTATAAATGTGAAGTAACAGCATCAATTGAGGAACTTGCAGGACTGGCTGTGGAAAAAGGATACCGTGGGTACCAGCGTGATCTGGATGGAAAATATATCTCCAAGGGATGTAAGCATATATTCTGGGAGAAATTTATTTCATCCTTGTATGGCTTAGAAACCAAACGGGCGTTATCCATCAGGGATATGTTAAACGGACTGTGGGATCGTAAGCTTTCTGTTATTCTTCTGTCAGAGAAAGAAGTCGAGGAAACAAAGAAAGAAGAAGTAAAGTCGGAAGAAAATACAGAAAAGAAAGAAGCTGAACCTGCGTCCAGGTTTGTGGTTATGACAGGATATGATCCGACGGGAATAACGTTTTTTGATCCCGTAGTATGCAGAGCGGTTCATAGGAAATATTCAGAAATTCTGCCGTTTATGCGTTCAGCATGGATAATTTCGGAAGAAGAATATTAATCACAATCAGACAAAGTAAATAGCGCAGAAAATAAAAGTGAGAGTGCAAGGATAAATTCCAAACACTCCCACTTTTATTTTATAGTAAGGAATTTTCTAAGAAGACAAATTTCTTACTATTTTAGTATACTATTGCTAAATTAGCAGCATCCTCTACCACCATTGTTTCCACAACAGCAGAAAAGAATAATTAAAAGGATTATTATCCATAGACATTCATTATCTCCTCCAAATAATCCACAACCACAACCTCTGTTTTCTGGCATATTAATTTCCTCCTTTTTAAATTTATGTTTTTTTTAAATCTTTTGTATGTTATATACTATGAATTTTTATAAAAAGTGTTACATACAAAAATTATAAAATAATTATTTAATTTTCTTAGTATGAATTATTAATTTTTTATATAAATTTTAAAAAAGTATACAAAAAATAAATTTAATGATATAATTTATGCAAAATATTAAATAATGGAAGAGTATACATAAGATGCATAGAAAGGGAGAAAAAGATGGGAAACATTGTTCTTTTAGACGATTTAACTATAAATAAAATTGCAGCAGGAGAAGTTATTGAAAGACCTTCTTCAGTAGTAAAAGAGATGGTAGAAAATTCAATAGATGCTGGAGCTAAAAATATAAATATTGAAATAAAAAATGGTGGAATTTCTTTAATTAGAATAACAGATGATGGATGTGGAATAGCAGAAGATGATATGGAAATTGCATTTGAACGTCATGCTACAAGTAAAATAAGAAAAGCTGATGATTTGATAACAGTAAAATCAATGGGATTTAGAGGTGAAGCATTAGCTAGTATAGCATCAATTTCAAAAGTTGAAATGATTTCTAAAAAAGAAGGAACAGATGTAGCACATAAAATTGTTGTTGAAGGTGGAAAAACTTTAGAATTTACTGAAGCTGCTAGATCTGTTGGAACAACAATAACTGTTGAAAACTTATTCTATAATACACCAGTAAGATATAAATTTTTAAAAAAAGATTATACAGAAGCAGGATATATAGAAGATGTTGTAACAAGAATTGCATTAGTAAATAAAGATGTAGCTATAAAACTTGTTAGTAATGGAAAAACAGTAGTTCAAACTAATGGAAATGGTGATTTAAAAACATTAATATATAGTATATATGGAAAAGATGTTGCGGCAGAAATTATTGAAGTTGATTATGAATATGAAGGAATAAAAGTAACTGGAGTCATAGGAAAACCAGTTATAGCAAGAGCAAATAGAAGTAATCAAGTCTTCTTTTTAAATGGAAGATATATAAAAGATAAGAATTTAACAGCAGCAGCTGATCAGGCATATAAAGGAATGATACCAGTAGGGAGATATGGATTTATAGTATTAAATTTAGAAATGGATCCAAAACTTGTAGATATAAATGTACATCCAGCTAAGCTAGAAGTTAGATTTGAAGATGAAACAAAAGTGTTCAAATCAGTTTATCATGCAATTAAATCAAATATGGCAAAATCAGAACTTGTTGCGAATGTTGAAAGAGAAGATATAGAAGCTTCATTAAAGGTTAATTCTGGAATAAAACTAGATAGTAGCAGTTCAAGAAATGAATTTAATAGTAATTTTGATGGAGTAACTCTTAATAGTAATTTTAATAATGAATTAAATGATAGATTAAATAATGCAGATGGAAAAAAAGTAGGAATTGCAGGATTATTCCAAAAAATAATAAAAGAACCAGAAGAGACAGCAGAAGAAAGAAGCAATAATCATTTAGAAGAAATTTTTAAATATAGACAAGGCTTAAATGACTTAAAAACAGAAAATAATAATACTACTAATTTTAATTTAAACTCAAATATACAAGATAATAGTGAAAGTAGTGAATTTGGAACTCCAATAGCTTCTCATAACTTGGTTAATAACTTAAGTAATACTGCATTAGATAATATTACTGCACCTTTAAGCAGTACAGAAAATAATAATTTAGAATTAAATGAGAGAAAAGAAGAATTTGTAAAAAGTATTAATGAAAATGAAGTATCAAAAAAAGTAACATTAGGTGATACATTAATTTCAAGTGATACAAAAGAATTAGATGTAAATGCTGTTAATGATGTTATAAAAGATGCAACAACAGAGATGAATTCAGTAAAATTAGCAGAAAAAGAACTAACGCAAGTTATTAATTCACAAGAATTAAAAAATGAAGAAATGGAAAAAACACAAAAAATAGATTTAGAAGAAATGAATTTAGTATCATCACAAGAAACAATGGTGGCAAAAGAGAACTTAAATTCATTACCACAAAATACAATTGTCTTAGAAAAAAATGAAGAAGATAAAAAAGAAAATAAAACAGAAGAAGTAGTTACTGGTGAATTTTCAAAATTAGCAGAAAAGTTAGTTGAATCAAAACTTGGATTAGATAATACTCAAATGATTGATACGGCCAAAATTAGAGAAGCATTAAAAGAGGAAAAATTTGATAATAATCCAGAATTCGACAAAATGTATAAAGAAACTTTTGGAGTTGATCCATTTGCTGTAAGAAAAGAAAAAGAATTAGAAGAACTAGAAGAACAAAAAATAAATGCATCAAATGATTTTTCATATCCTTCAGAAAATATGAATGTTTTTGAAGATAAGGAAGAAGAATGTCCAGAAATACCATACAAATTTTTAGGAATAGCTTTTAGTACATATATAATAATAGAAATAAAAAATGAGATGTATATAATTGATCAACATGCAGCACATGAAAGAATTATGTATGAAAAGGTAAAGGCTAATTATTATAGTAAAGAAGAAAGAGATGAACAATTTTTACTTTTACCTGATGTTATATCTTTAACACATAAAGATATGATAATTGCTAGAGAAAATAAAGAAATGTTTGAAAAAGCTGGATTTTCTTTTGAAGAATTTGGAGAAAATACAATAAAATTAACATCAGTACCAAGTATGTGTGAAAACTTAAATACTAAACAATTATTTTTAGATATTTTAGATGAAATAGATACAGTAGCAGTAACAGCAAGACAAGAAAAAGAGGATAAATTTATTGCAACTGTTGCATGTAAAGCAGCAGTAAAAGCAAAAATGAAATTAGATGAAGAAGAAGTAAAAAGTTTAATGACAAAACTTTTAGAATTACCAAATCCATTTACTTGTCCACATGGAAGACCAACTGCTATAAAAATGACAAAATATGATTTAGAAAGAAAATTTAGTAGGAGATAAATTTATGAAACCTAAAGTTGTAGTTATAGTGGGTCCAACAGCATCTGGTAAAACTTCTTTATCTATTGAACTTGCAAAAAAGATAGATGGAGAAATAATTTCATCAGATTCTATGCAAATATATAAAGATATGGATATAGGAACTGCTAAAGTTACAAAAGAAGAAGCACAAGGAATAAATCATTACTTAATAGATTTTGTATCTCCTGCTGACAGATATACAGTTTCAGATTTTAAAAAAGATGCAGAGCAAGCTATAAATGAAATATTATTAAAAGGTAAGACGCCTATTGTAGTTGGTGGAACAGGATTATATGTTAATTCGTTAATATATGGAATTGAATATCAAAATATGAATTTTGATGAAGAATATAGAAATGAGTTAATGAAAAGAGCAGAAAATCCAGAAGAGTTACAAAAATTATGGGAAGAAGCTGAAAAGATAGATCCTGAATCTATGAAAATAATAAGTAAAAATGACAAAAAAAGAATAATTAGAGTTCTTGAAATATATAAAGCTACAGGAAAAACAAAAACAGAACAAGAAATTTTATCAAGAAAAAATGAAGTAAAATATGATTTTAAAGTTTTTGGAATATCTATGGATAGAGAAAAACTTTATGAAAGAATAAATAAAAGAGTTGATATTATGATACAGGCTGGTTTGGAAAATGAAGTAAAAAATCTTCTAAAAAAATATAATGAATTTCCAACAGCAATGCAAGGGCTTGGATATAAAGAAGTTGTGCAATACTTTGATGGAATAATAAGTAGAGAAGAAATGATTGAAAAGATAAAACAGGAATCAAGAAGATATGCAAAAAGACAATTAACTTGGTTTAGGAGAAATAAAGAAATAATATGGCTAGATAGCATGGATGATATGCAAAAAAATATTAATACAATTTTAGAGGAGTTATAGTGGAAGAAAGAAAAGGATTTGGAATAAAAATTCTAATAACAATGATTTTTATGATATTTCTTATTGTATTAGTTACTAATAGTACAAAGATACTGAAAAATAGTGTAGATGTATTTATAGTTGCAAATGGTTCTTTATCATTTGAAGAACAGGCAGAAGGATATGTAATACGTGATGAAATAGTGTTGCAAGGAGAAAATTATAAAAATGGGATGGTACAGATTCTTTCTGATGGTGAGAGAGCTGCTAAAGATGAATCTGTTTTTAGATATTATTCTAATAGTGAAGATAATATACTAGATAAAATAGCGAAACTTGATGTTGAGATAAATGAGCTTATAGAAAGCTCTTCTTTAAATAGTCTTTTATCTAGTGATATAGCAAGTATAGAAAATCAAATTGAAGATACTATTGATTCTATGTATGATTTAAATTATTTACAAAAGATTCAAGAAAATAAAAATAAAATTGAAACTAATATGTCGAAGAAAGCTAAGATTACAGGGTTTGCGAGTCCATCAGATTCATATGTAAGGATTTTAGCTGAACAAAGAAGAAATTTGGAAAATGAATTATCAGCAGGTTCTGAAATAATATCTGCACCAGTTTCTGGACTAGCTTCATATAGAGTTGATGGTTTAGAGGAAATATTAAAAGTAGATAATTTTGATTATTTGACATCAGAATTATTAAATGGTTTTAACCTAAAAGTTGGTGCTAGTATACCACTTAGTAGTGAAAAAGGAAAAATTGTAAATAACTTTGAATGTTATATAGCCACATCAATGGATACGGAAAAAGCAATGACAGTTAAAGTAGGAGAAACAGCCACTTTAAGATTATCTAACTCTAATGAAATAAAAGCAGAAATTGCATATATAAAAGAAGAGGAAAAAAGTCGAATTATTGTATTTAAAATAAGAGATGAGGTTGCAAATTTATTAGAATATAGAAAAATATCTTTTGATGTAATTTGGTGGAAATATACAGGACTAAAAGTAAGCAATTCAAGTTTAATAGAAGAAGATGACAATACTTATGTAGAAAGAATTAGAGCAGGATATACAGAAAAAGTATTAGTAAAAGTATTAAGACAAAATGATACATATTCTGTAGTAGAAAATTATACTGATGAAGAACTAAGAGAACTAGGTTATACTGAAGAAGAAATTGAAAGTGCAAATAAGATAAAATTGTATGATGAGATTATGCTACATTAAATTACAAAAAAATCACAAAAAAACTACAAAAAATTACAAAAAAATTACAGAATAATTATTTTTTTATAACAATGAATTAAATTGAAAAAAAACTCTTGACATTAAATCAAAATAGATAGATACTATATACATGTTAAGCTACAAATGAAGAGAAAAAATTAGGAGGTCCGTAAAAAAATGGCAGGAACATCATTAAAAAAAATAGTAGATTTTATATGGGGAGAACAAGATAGTTCTCAAGAAGAATATGATGAGGATATTTATAACTCAGATTATGTTGATGAATATGAAACCGAAGATGAGGAAAATGAAAATGAGGGAAGATCTTTAGGTATTTTTAATAAATCAAAAAAGGTAGTATCTATGCCTCAGCCACAACAAATTAAAATGAAAATATCAAAACCAACTAATTTTGATCAAGCTGATGAAATAGTTATGGAATTAAAAGCAAAAAATGCAGTTGTTATTAATTTAGAGTATGTAAGCAAAGACGTAGCAAGAAGAATTGTTGACGTTGTTAGTGGTGCTGTTAAAGCTTTAGATGGAAATATTGAAAAAGTTTCTAATTCAATATTTGTTGTTGCACCATACAACTATGATATAGTTAATGAGTTAACAAAAGAAAAAATAGAGAATAGATTTTCTGCTTCATGGATAAAATAACAATTAGGAGGAAAATTTTATGTTAACACCTTTAGATATCGAAAACAAAAGATTTTCGAAAACTATAAAAGGATATAATGTTGATGAAGTTGATGATTTTTTAGATCAACTTACAGAAGATTATGAAAAATTATACAGAGAAAATGCTGATTTAAGAAATCAAATAGAAGAAGGTAAAAAAGATTTAGAACATTATAAAGCAGTGGAACATACATTACAAAATACTTTAGTTATGGCTCAATCAACAGCAGATGATATAAAATCAAATGCTCAAAATAGAGCAGATCAAATAATAAGAGATGCACAAAGTGAAGCAAGAAGGGCAACAGAAGAAATAACCAAAGAAGAATTTGATATTAGAAAAAGAACAGAAGAATTAAAAAGACAATTTGGAGTTTATAAAGCAAAAATGGAAGCTTTATTAATATCACAACTTGAATTATTACAAGATAATAAAGAAGATGAAGAATAATAAGAATGTTTAAGCAGTATTAAAAGTACTGCTTTTTTTATTTATTAGGAAACTTCCAGAGAGCTTTCCTAATAAATAAAAAGCCTAGTTAATTTTGCGATTTTGCATTATGAAATTATGTGTATCAAATAAAGACGTGGACAAGTCAGTAAAGTTTTATTTTTGTAATTATAATATCGTCCGCTTTTGTTCTTCCTAAAACCTCTTTTCACTATAATTACGATATTACAAAAGAATTAATTGTGTATTACATTTGTGTTAATCTTATTGACTTATCAGCTTTTTAGAATAAAATATAATATATAGTATAATTAGTATATATAGGAGACATATGAGAATTATTAGTGGAGATTTTAGAGGAACAAAACTATTTACTCTAGAAGGCTTAAATACAAGGCCAACATTAGATAGAGTAAAAGAAGCTCTTTTTTCTAAAATAAATTTTGAATTGCAAGATGCAGTAGTATTAGATTTGTTTTCTGGAAGTGGAGCATTAGCTTTAGAATCAATAAGCAGAGGCGCTAAAAGAGCAGTTTTATGTGACTCCTCACGAGATGCTATAAAAATAATAAAACAGAATATAGAAAAAACGAAAACAAATGAAAAAACTTTAATACTTAACCTAGATTATAAAAAGGCTTTAGAAGATTTAAAAAATAAAGATATTAAATTTGATATAGTTTTTTTAGACCCACCGTATCAAACAGATTTAGCAGAAGATGCAGTAAAAATTATTATAGAAAAGAAATTACTTAATGAAGATGCAATTATCATCTTAGAAACAGATAATAAGGAAAAAGTAATAAAGAATTTAGATACAGAATTGATAGAGATAAAAGATATTAAGAAATACGGAAGAGTAGATCTCCTATTTTTAAATCGAAAGGGGTAAAAGATGGAAATCTTTGAATTACTAGAAACTTTGGAAGATATTTTAGAAAAAAGCAAGACATTGCCTTTTACTGAAAAAAGTATTATTGAAAAAGACCAGTTTTTAGATATAATTAAAGAAATAAGACTAAAATTACCTGATGAGTTAAAGCAAGCCAAATGGATAAAAGAAGAAAGAGAAAGAATTATAGCTGAAGCTCAAAAGGATGCAGATGATATTGTTAAAGAAGCTGAAAATAGGATAATTTCTATGATTGATGAACATGAAATTACTAAAAAAGCATATGATAAGAAAACAGAAATTATTGCTGATGCAAATGAAATGTATAGAGAAATTACACAAGGAACAAATACATATGCTGATAATATTTTAGAAAATATTGAAAACAATATGATTGAACTTGGTAAAACTTTAAATGGTGTTGAATTATCAATCAGACAAGCATTAGAGACAATTCAAAATAACAGAAAAGAACTAAAATAGAATAATATGGGGCACATTAAAAATTTTTAATTGTTTTATTAATTTATGTGCTCTATTTTATTTAATAAGCTTCATTGTTAGTCACAACTTCGGAATTTTTGAAAAAAATTTCGAATTGCGGTACGAGCAAAGCGAGTATAGGAGGATGTATCATTGGGAAGAAAGAGAAAAAGAACTAATACAAATAGCAATAAAAATAGTAATAGAAAAAGAAAAACAGGAATTAATATAGATTTAGCGGTAATAATATTATTTATTCTTAGTATATTATTATTTGTTTTAATATATGGAGAAAAAGGGGCTGTAGGTGAGATATTAAGTCCAGCTTTAGGTGGAATAATAGGATTTATAAAATATATAATTCCAATTGGTTTTATGGGACTTGCAATATGTATAGCTAAAGATGATAGAAGCTATATATTTTCTAAATTGATTCAATATGCAGTGCTACTTTCATGTATAGCTGCAACAATGTCTATATATCAGATTTCTAAGGGAAGACTAAATGCAGATTTAGAATTTAATTCTATAATTGAAGCTGCATATGATTTAGGTGTTAAAAATATAGGTGGTGGTACAGTAGGAGCTGTTATTGCGTATCCTTTAATTAAGTTATTAGGTATGTTTGGAGCTGCTATAACAACATCAGGAATAGTAGTTGTACTTTGTGTATTTACTTTTGGATTACACCCTTCGGAAATAATGTTAAATATTTTAGATGAGATGAATGAAAGAAAGGAAGAAAGAGAAGAAGCACTTTTAGCAAGACGTGAACAAAGAATGAATAGAAGAGAAGTGCTAAGAAATAATCCTGAATTAGAAAAACAAAATATAAGAGCGAAAAATAGAAATCATAATATTGAAGAAATACAATCAAGTATTAATGAAGATGAAATTACAATAAATTTAAATAATGAAGAGCAAGAAGAAGTTAAAGAAAAAAGAGGATTATTTGGAAGAAAAAATAAAAAGTTAGCTAATATTGAAATAGAAGACGAAGAAAACGAATTAGGAGAACAAGAAGAATTTAATCCAGATATTATAGATGTTAATATTTATAAAAATACAGCAGAGGCAAATGAAGCAAAAAGCATTAAAGAACAAGTAAAAGTAAATTCTGAAGATAGCTTATTTACTGTTGAAGAAGAGCAAAAAGAAAATAAAACAAAAGCTGTATTACAATTAGAACATACAGTATCAATAGAGGATGAAAACTATGAATATCCACCAGTAGGATTACTTGGAAAAAGTAGTAAAAAAGCAAATAAAAATGGAGCTAAAGCTTTAACTGAAAAAGCACAACAATTGCAAAGAACATTACATAGCTTTGGAGTTTCAGCAAAGGTTGTTGATTATTCGGTAGGACCAGCAATTACGAGATTTGAACTTAAACCAGCAGAAGGTGTAAGAGTTAATAAAATAGCAAATCTTGCAGATGATATAGCCTTAAATTTAGCAGCAGAAACAATAAGAATTGAAGCTCCAATACCAGGTAAACAAGCTGTAGGAATTGAAATACCTAATAAAGAAAAAGAATCAGTTCCTTTAAGAGATGTTATAGAAAGTGAAGAATTTGAAAATAATAATTCTAAATTATCTGTTGCGTTAGGAAAAGATGTTGCAGGAAAAGTAGTTTTAGCAGATATTGCAAAAATGCCTCACGTGCTTATTGCTGGTTCAACAGGTTCTGGAAAATCAGTTTGTATAAATACTATAATAACAAGTATTGTATATAATGCTAAACCAAGTGAAGTAAAACTTGTGATGGTAGATCCTAAAGTTGTTGAATTATCAGTTTATAATGGAATACCACATTTATTAATACCAGTTGTAACAGATCCAAGAAAAGCTGCAGGAGCTTTAGCATGGGCAGTACAAGAAATGGATAATAGATATAATTTATTTGCTGAAAAAGGTGTTAGAGATTTAAAAGGTTATAATGCAGCATTAGAAAGTGATTCAGAAGATGGAACTATTGGAAAATTACCTCAAATAGTAATTGTAATAGATGAGCTTGCTGATTTAATGATGGTTGCAGCAAAAGAAGTTGAAGACTCAATTTGTAGATTAGCTCAAAAAGCAAGAGCTGCTGGAATGCATTTAGTAATTGCAACACAAAGACCATCAGTTGATGTTATTACAGGTTTAATTAAAGCAAACGTTCCTTCAAGAATTGCATTTGCAGTTTCTTCACAAATAGATTCTAGAACAATATTAGATCAAGTTGGAGCTGAAAAACTTTTAGGAAAAGGCGATATGCTTTTCTATCCAGCAAGTGCTTCAAAACCAGTCAGAGTACAAGGTGCATTTGTATCAGATGGAGAGGTAGAGAAAATTGTTGATTTTATAAAATCTAATGGAGTTGCAACTTATAATGAAGATATACTTGAAGAAATAGAAAAATCAAATAAATCTGAAGGACAAATGGAAAAAGAAAATGAAGAAGAAGACGATACAGATCCATTATTAATGGAAGCTATAGATACTGTTGTTGAAGTTGGTCAAGCTTCTACGTCATTTATTCAAAGAAGATTTAAGGTTGGATATGCGAGAGCTGGAAGGATTATTGATCAAATGGAAGCTAGAGGTATTATCTCAGGTTATGAGGGAAGTAAGCCTAGACAAGTTTTAATTACTTTAGATAGACTAAATGAGTTAAAAATGGCTAAGCCTGTAGAGGAAAATAGTGCTGAATAATGTTTTTACTTTATTGATCAGCTATTATAAACTTTAAAAGAATTTTTATAATTATAGCTTCGCAAGTCTCCTATAGGATGTGCGTCAGTTATTATTATAAAATATATATTAAAAATTATATAAAAATATTAATTTTAATTATAGAAGGAGGGAAAAGTTTGAGTTTATTTTCTAAATTAAAGGATTATAATGTAGAGCTTGAAGAAATTTTAGATAATAAATATTTTTCTTCAAATATTAAAAACCTCCTTTTAAGTATGATTTATAAGATTGAAGTTTCTTATAATGATTATAGTAAAGTTAAAAGATGTGTTAGAAGTAAAGAGGATTTTCTAAACGAAATAATTGAAATAATAAGATTATACTGTGATAATCTAAAAACTGTAGAGCCTGATTCTAATCAGGCTAAAATGCTTATAAGCCATAATGTGAGAGCTCTTACAAATGAAAAGGAAAGAAGTATTTTGGCATATCCAACAGAAATAGCTTTTTTATATGCTATTTCTGAAATATCTCCAAAATATTTTTATATGGATCAAAAATTTTTATTAAAAAAGGAATTACAAAATACGTTAGTAAATCGGTTATAATATGAATACTACTGAAGTTTTAGCAGATTTTAATGGTTGGTCTTGGGATAAAACTTTTGATTACGATTTTGAATTTATTGATAATTTAATTTATCAAAATTTATTAGTGATTTTAGGAGAGAAATTTCTTTTTGATTGGAGAACTTATGGTTCAACTAGAAAAAGCTTTTTAGATGAAGCTAGAAAATTTATAAAAAAAATAGTTGGAAATGATAAATTTTTAAAAGAATTATTAAAAGTCTTATATTTAAAATCAACTGATAAAGAACGTGAAAAAATTGATGCTACATTAAAAGAACAACGTAAAAAATTAAAGAAAATGGACGACAAAATAAAATTTATTGAAGAGTCTAAAAATAAGAAATTGAAATTAACTAAGAAACTTGGAAAAATTGATATTTTATTAAGTGATAAAAAGTTGCTTGAAAAGGAATTTATTAAAAGAAATTTGAAAATAGAAAAAGAAAAACAAATTAAAAGTATAAAAAAATATGAAGAATTACTAAGAAGAGAAAGAGAAAAATATGTTTTAGAAATAGCAGATTTAATTTATATTTTAAAACCGTCTAATTTCTTGAATAAAAAGCAAGTACTTCAAGAAACAATAGAACTTTATAGATTTGATAGTAATTTAGAAGAAACAATAATTAGTCTTCAAAAAGAATTTTTGCATTTTATAGAAAAGAAATTAAATAAAATGAGTGCTAGAGATGAAATTATTGATATAATATACGAACTTAGATATTATAAAACTTTAAGAATATCTAAAGATGTAAAAATATCAGATGTAGAAGAATTATCAGATTATATTGATAAAATACAAAAAAAGGCAGTTACACTACTTTGTAAATTAGGTGTAATAAAAATAATTAGTATGGATATCAATTTAAATTATGAAATTATTAAATATGCATTAGATACAAAAATAATAGATTTAGAACAAATTATTTTATATTTTGAAATAGATGCTGATGGTTTAATCATAAAAGTGTATGATAAAGAAAATTTTGAAAAACAAGGTAGAAAGAAAATAAAAATTACAAATAAAACTTTAGAAGTAAGAAAAAATCGAAAGATAAAATTATTTAATTAGCGGAGGATAATATGAAAATAACTTTTTTAGGAGCTGCAAAAACAGTAACAGGATCTAACTTTTTAGTAGAAGGTGCAGGAAAAAAATTTTTAGTTGATTGTGGTATGTATCAAGGAAAAGTAACTGAAGAACTAGAAAATTCAGATCCATTTTTATATGATGTAGAAGAAATAGATTTTATGCTCTTAACACATGCTCATATTGATCATTCTGGAAGAATTCCAAAACTTTATAATGATGGTTTTAGAGGAAAAGTATATGCTACAAAAGCAACATGTGATTTATGTGAGATAATGTTACCAGATAGCGGTCACATTCAAGAAGTTGAAATTGAGTGGAAAAATAGGAAAAGAATGAGAGAAAGTAAAGAGCCACTTCCACCTTTATATACAGCAGAAGATGCATATAATTGTTTAGAAATCTTTAATCCAGTTGAATATGATGATATTGTTGAAATTGACGATAATATAAGTGTACGTTTTAATGATGCTGGACATATGCTTGGATCTAGTATAATTGAAATATGGATAACAGAAGAGGGAAAGACTAAAAAGATAGTATTTACAGGTGACTTGGGAAATAATGACTTGCCACTTCTTGACTCTCCTACTATGATAAGTAATGCAGATTATCTTATAATGGAATCAACATATGGAAATAGATTACATATGAGAAATGATGATAAGGCAAAAATGTTTTTAGATGTAGTTTCAGAAACTTTGGATAATGGAGGAAGAGTTATAATTCCATCATTTGCAGTAGGAAGAACACAAGAAATTTTATATGAACTAGATAAATTAAAAGATGACTTAGGACAAGATGAAGAATTTGCTAGAAAATATGAAAAAATAATGAATATTCCTGTATATGTTGATAGCCCACTTGCAATATCAGCAACAGAAATATTTAAGAAAAATACAGAATTATTTGAAGACGAAATACAAGAAAAAATAAAAAGAGGAGATAATCCATTAGAATTTAATGGTTTACAATTCACTCAAACAGCAGAAGAATCGAAAGCTTTAAATGAAGATACAAGACCTGCTATAATATTATCAGCTAGTGGTATGTGTGATGTAGGAAGAATAAAGCATCATTTAAAACATAATTTATGGAATCCTAATAGTACAATTTTATTTGTTGGATATCAAGCTCCTGGAACACTAGGAAGAAGTATTGTAGAAGGTGCCAAGAAAGTAAAAATATTTGGAGAAGAAATAGCAGTAAATGCTAGAATAGAATATATAGAAGGATATTCAGGACATGCTGATCAAACTTGGCTTTTAAATTTTGTTTATTCTTTTACAAATCCTCCAAAACATATATTTTTAGTGCATGGAGAAGAAGAAGGACAAGAAGTATTAAAACAAAAAATAGAAGAAACAAGTGAATGTAAAGTTACAATACCAGATTTTGGAGATAGTTTTGAATTAGATGGAGATAATCCAAAATTATTAGCAGAAACAAAAGAAATTAGTATATATAGACAAGAATTTAAACGTTTAGATTTAATTGAAAAAATTGAGGAATTAAAAGACGATATTGCAGATATAGAAAATGTTATAATGAAACAAAATATTGATACAAAAGATAATGATTTGAAAAATTTAGAAGATAGAGTAAAAGATATACAAAATCAAATACAAAATTTAATGAAATAGGAGAGTTTTATTTATGGAAACTAAATATTTTAATGATGGAGTAGTTGGAAATAAAAAAATTAAAGCTAGTTTTACTAAGAAAGGTGAATTAATAAGATTATTTTATGGATTAGCTGATTATAAGCAAATGTTAGATACTTTTCATGTAGGTTTAAAGGTAAATGATTCAGCTACTGTATATTTGCATAATGATATAAATAATGTTTATTCTCAAAATTATGAAATGGATACCAATATATTAGAAACTGAGATTTATAATACGTATTTTAATTTTAGAGTGTCACAAACAGACTATGTTCCGATAAATGAAGAATTTTTAATTAAAAATTATGTTATAAAAAATGAAAGTAAAACTAATATGTATATTAATTTGTTAGTATATTCTAAAATGTTAACAAATATAAATAACGATACTTCAGGATTTATAAAATCAGATGCGTTAATACAATATAATCATGATTTTTCAATATGCACATTTTCAAAGCAAAAGTTACATAAATTTCAAGTAAATGGAGCCTCAAATGATTTTATGTCTGGAAAAATTGGAGGTAAAGATTATATAGGAATGTCTAGTGATTCTGCAATAAGCTATGATTTAAAAGAAATAAAACCAGGTGAAGAAGTATCAATAAGTTTATATGTATATATAAATGATAATAAAGAAAAAAGTATAAATAAAATAGAAACAGAGATAAATAAAATAAAAAAAATAGATGAACAAGCAATTAAAGAGGAAACTAAAAAATATTGGAAAAATTTTGTGAAAGATCATGATAAATTAGGAATTAATAAATCAGATATTAATGAAAAAATAAAGAAAATATTTAATAGAAGTGTTTTATTGTTTGATTTACTTACAAATGATGAAACAGGAGGAATATCAGCAGGATTTGAAGTTGATGAAGGTAAAACAAAATGTGGTAGGTATTCTTATTGCTGGCCAAGAGATGCAGTTTTTATTACAAAAGCTTTAGATATTGTTAATATGGAAGATATCTCAGAAAAATTTTATTCTAAGTTTTGTAAAATGACACAAAGTAAAAATGGTATGTGGGAACAACGATTTTATACAGATGGGCAGTTAGCACCTTGTTGGGGATATCAAATAGATGAAACTGCTAGTGTTATTTTTGGTGTATATGATCATTTTAAAACTACAAAAAATAAAAAATTCTTAAAAAGTAATTTGAAAATGCTTGAGGCAGCTATTAAATTTTTAAAAGAATATATTGATGATATATTAGATGAAAAATTCCAAATGCAAAAAAGTTATGATTTATGGGAGGAATTTGAAGGATATTCATTATATTCTATTTCAGCAATTTATGGTGCCTTTTCTTCAATGATTAAAATTTATAGTGAAGTAAAAAAGGATTATGAAAAAGATTCAAAAGAATTAGAAACTATAAAAAAAGAAGAAAAAATATTAAAAAATTATATTTCAAAAATAAAAGCTTACTCAGAAAATACTTTTTTTGATGAAGCGAAAAAGTCTTATGTAAGAAATGTACAAGATAAGAAAATAGATATAAGTCTATTAGGAACATTAATACCATTTAATATGTTTGAAATCGATAATGAAAAAACTAGAAATATGATAGAAAAAATAAATTTACTACTAAGAACATTTACAGGAGGATATATTCGTTATGAAGGTGATGGGTATATGGGAGGATATAATCCATGGCCTATTGCAACTTTATGGATGGCATGGTATTATTTAGAAATAGGAGATGTAGAAAAAGCATTAGAATTATTTATCTTTGTTACAAATTCAGCATCAGGGCATGGCTTTTTGGGTGAACAAATAAATAATGAAGCAATGAAACCAAACTGGGTAATAGGACTTACTTGGAGTCATGCAATGTATATAATTATTTTAGAAAAACTTATAAAAAAAGATGTATTTTAGGAAAAGGATTAAATATAAGCCTTTTTTAAATAATAAAAAGGAGAGAAAATGGCTAAAAAAACTGCTACAGTATTTGTGTGCAATGAGTGTGGATATGAATCAGGCAAATGGATGGGTAAATGTCCAGCATGCCGGAGCATGGAATACTTTTTTTGAAGAAAAAGTAGTAACTTCAAGCACAAATAATTCTTCTAAAGATAAAAAGACACAATCAGAAATTATAAAATTAAATGAAGTTGTAAAAACAGAAACTTTTAGAATTAAAACAGAAGTTGGAGAATTAGATAGAGTTTTAGGTGGGGGATTTGTTAATGGATCTTTAACTTTATTAGGAGGAGAGCCTGGTATTGGAAAATCTACTTTAATACTTCAAATTTGTAATTCAGTAAAAGTAGATGGAAAGATTTTATATGTATCAGGAGAGGAATCAGCAGAACAAATAAAATCCAGAGCAGATAGATTAGGTATAAAAAACGATAATATTATGTTTTTAGCAGAAACTGATATTGATAATGTTGAAATTGCTTTAGAAAAACTTGATGCTAAATTTGTTATAATAGATTCTGTTCAAACAATGTATTCTGACGAGATTACATCAAGTTCAGGAAGTGTTAGTCAAGTAAGAGAAATCACATCAAGAATAATGAAAATGTGTAAGCAAAAAGGAATTACAACAATTATAATTGGTCATGTAACTAAAGATGGAAATATTGCGGGACCTAGAGTATTAGAGCATATGGTAGATACAGTTCTTTATTTAGAAGGAGAAAGATATTTTTCATATAGAATTTTACGTGGTGTAAAAAATAGATTTGGTTCAACAAATGAAATTGGTATGTTTGAAATGCAAAATGAAGGATTAGTTGAAATTACAAATCCATCACAATTATTAATTTCTGAAAGAGATGAAAATACAGCAGGCTCAGCAATAGTTGTAAGTATAGAAGGAACTAGAGCATTAATTTTAGAACTTCAAGCTTTATCAACTCCATCTGTATTTGGTATGCCAAGAAGAAATGCAAGTGGCATTGATTATAATAGATTAACATTACTTATGGCCGTTTTAGAAAAAAGAGCTGGTATGAATTTTAGCACGCAAGATGTTTATATTAATTTAGTTGGAGGAATAAAAGTAAATGAACCAGCTATTGATTTAGGAATTATTTTAGCTGCAGCTTCAAGTTTTAAAAATATTAGTATAAAAGAAGATGTTGCAGTAATTGGAGAAGTTGGACTAACAGGAGAAGTTAGAAGTGTTAATATGATTGAAAAACGTATTAAAGAAGCAGAAAAACTAGGATATAAAATTTGCATAATTCCAGAAAGTAATAAAAAACTATTGAAAGAAAAATTCAAATTAGATATAATAGGTGTGAAGAATATTATTGATGCTATGAAATATTTAGGATTAAAATAATATGTAAGCTTCAGTGTTAATAGCAATTTCGAAAATAAAAAAAATTTCGAATTGCGTACAAACGAAGTTTTTTACGTAGCAATTTCGGAAATAAAAAAATTTTCGAATTGTATACAAACGAAGTTTTTTACGTCGCAATTTCGGAAATTAAAAAAAAATTTCGAATTGCGT
>CAMSWH010000019.1 GCA_947064765.1 uncultured Clostridium sp. | reverse complement strand
CACGAGTCCAAACACTCTTTCCCTACACGACGCTCTTCCGATCTCTTTTCTTTATTTTAAGTTCTTCTCCTTGCAATAATACTACATTACTTGGTATTGAAGTAATATTTGCAACATAAATATATATTAAAAATAAAAAAATAATGGTTATCACATGTTTTAAATTTTTCATAACATTAGGATAACCATTTATTATTTTTTTATTTATTTAATATAAAATTGGACGAGCTTTTGTTTAAAGCTCTGTCCAAAATCTACTTTATTTATAAATTACTCTTACATACTTTATTGCTCTTTTTACTATATCATTATTTTTTTCAGCAAAATCTGTTCTTCTTTCTCCTTCTGGAACAGAATCTTTATATGTTGCAGTAGAAATTCCTGATAAATTAGTAAAATATAAATTTGCAAGTGATACACTTCTTGAATAATTTAAATCTGTTTTATTTGGATTTACTGCTACTCGTATAGTGTAATCTCTAGTTGAGTTTGTAGGAATTGAATACGTTTCATCATTTAACGTTCCACCCATACTAACTGAATAACTTACTGTAGCTTCATTTCTATCTGTTGTATTAATTGTTCCAATAACAATTTCTATTTCTTTTACTTCATTTAGTGTTAAAGTAGAAGTCTTAGCAGGATTACTAATACTTGCTTTTTCATCAAATAAAATTTCATATCCAGAAGAAATATCTATAGCATTCATTTTATAAACATTATTTCTTTCTTTTCCAACTGCTATATAAAAAGCTTTTCTTAAATTTGAATAACTTGCATATTCTGAAATTCCTGAATCAAATATATTTGTATGTTTATAATTTATATCATTTATACATTGATAACATGCTAAGTTTTTATGATCATATGCATATGGCATTTCTGTATTTGATTTATCATATAGCTTATCATATTTAACTTCTTTTGATGAAAATGCTCTATATTCTTTATTAGAACTTAAATCACTTGCTATAAATTTCTCACAATCTAATCTGTGATATTCCGAATTCTCATCATTAAAACCTTCTTTTGAAACATAATATATATTATCTGGAGATACTGTAATCTCATTATTCGTGCTAGAAACTATCATGTAGTTATTATATGTTTTTAATCTGCATTTAATTCCTTGCATAAAAGAAACTATAGATACTTTTGATAATATCTGATCCCACTGTTGATTTGATATTACTGGCATTTCATATTCAAATTGATATATCTCATTCTTATTGTATGTAGATAATGTTAAATTTAAATTATATTGAATTGAATTCCTTATAACATTTAATTTATGTGTATAAAATGGTGAATCTACATCAATTTCTGTAATTCCATTAGACTCTTTTCCAACTACATCAAAAACTTTCGAACTACTATTTTCAAAATCATGAATTACCGTTTCTGTTCCTTTTATTGATGTATATTCTTGTCCTGTAATCTCTACTAAATCTCTTTCTTCTATATCTCCAAGATATTCTGCTACCCATTTTGAAAATATTTTTGCTTTTAAATAGTATACAGCTGAAGATATTTTATCTAATTCATATTGTCTATTATTTATTTCTGCTGTACAATCTTTTTCAATTTGATTTAAAACAATTATTGGGTCATCTCCTTCATTATAGCTATAAGCTTTTATAGGAGATTGTAATGAATTAAGCACTCCTACTATTGTTCTTAAATCTGATATATATGCTTCTTCTGTTATTGCTCCTTTTGAATATAATACAGCATCATTTTGTGCTTTTTGTAATTGATTTTTTAAAGACACAATTTCATTATTATATGTTGAAACTTTTATATTATTTCCGCCAGCTTCAAATGAAGTTCCATCACCTATTGTTACTTTTATTTTTCTTCCAGATTCCTCTAATATTTCTTGAGCATCATTTTGATTATATCTTAATAATTGATTTTCATTTACTCCATCTATCTCTATTTTTACTGAATCATATGGTATTAAATATCCAGATTTTGCATAATATTCATCACCTATAGATCCTTCTACTGTAATATAATTATCTAAAGTATATACAACTGTCATATCTACCTTTTTTCCAGCTGCATTGTTTTCCCTTTGATATCTAGCAGAATATGGCATATAAGTTTTTAATACATTCTTAGTTTTTAACTCTGCTTCAGCTACATTTGCTGTATACCTATCTTTTGAACCTTTTTTTAAATATAATAATTGTCCATAATCTTCTGTATTATCTTCTAAATTAGAATATGTCAATATATTTGCTGCTTTTTCTGTTTCACTTAAAGTTTCTTCATCAAGCTCAGTATATGAGTATGTATCATGAGATTCTCTTTTAACCCCTAAATCTCCAACATAAACAGCATTTCCATCACTATCTGTTAATGTTGTTAATACTTTAGTTGGTGCATAAATATAATATCCATCATATAAAGTATATAACATTGCTGGTATGTATGGTTCAATATATGATTTACTAGCATTTGACATTCCCATTTTTGTTGCTAATGAATTTATGAAAATATTACTAGAAGCTTCTATGATTGTTCTTAGGGAATCTGACACAGAAGATAAGTCTTCATTTGCTGTATTTAATTCAAATGAAGACATTGCATCATGTGTAGCAGTTAATAAATATGTATCATATTCAGTTTGTAATTCTATAGTATCTACTTGTAATTGTATATAATATGTTAATACCAATATTAACGGAATAACAATTAAAGCAAATACTACACCAAATGATTGTAATTTCATTTAAAACTTCCTTTGATTTTATAAGATTAATAAGAACCGTTTGCTGTAACTAAACCTGAATGATTTGCTTTTATAGAATATATATCACTTCCTGATATTGAATAAAATACACTTCTAATTGTTTGTGATAATGTTTTGTTTGTATTTTTTACAGTAGCAGAAAAAATATCTCCCTCTTTCATAATATATACTCCGTCTCTTTCAAGACTTTCTACAATTTGTGATGTATATACTGAATAATATACATTCTCTCCTATTACAGTTCCTTGAGTCCAAGCTGATTTCTTCCCTATATTTTCATCTAATACTTTTACTTCTAATTCAACATCATAAGAATTTCCTGTTGCATAAATTGTATTTATTAATTTATCATAATTATCCATTGTTATTTTTCCAACTGATCTTGAATTATCAACAAATTCTGTTGTTGCTGTAAGTACTGATAATTGTGATATATCATCACCTCTCTCAGAAATTGATAATAATGGAAATATGAACATTAAAACTGCTGCTAATAAAATTGCAACAACTGTGATTAATGTATCGCTCATAGGCTTTTCCTCCTTAACTTTTACTTTTTCTTTATTATTTTGTCATTGTATATATAATTACTATTTTGTCTTTTTCATTTGCACCTGTAACTAATATATCTCCATCTTCAGTTTCCATTGTTTCTCCAGAATATGAATAACTTATAAATCTTTCTCTAAATTGCTTTTTATCCATTCTAGCTTTATAAAAAGCATTTTCTCTATAATTTACATATTCGTTATTGATGTAACCAGATTTTCCATTAACAAAAAAATCTATTCTTGTTTTTACATTTTCTGTGCTACCTAACCATGGTGCAGCAAATAAATAATAAGGTTTTGTGCTGTCATTATAAACTTTTTTAAGTGCATAATTCTCTATTTGTTTTGATTTAGTTGAATCTGCTTTTGCTTCTGTATCAGCAACAGCATTATTAACTTTTCCCTCTAAATTTACATCAAATATTTGAATTAAATTATTGTCTGCATCATAAATTTTAACACAGAAGTTTTCTTTATAATATCTATATAAAGTTGGGATAATTGTATCAGCGCTCACAAGTCTTTCTGTATAATCTTTTCCTACTTCTTCTTCAACTAATTTTATATTATCATAAAATCTTGTTGAATCAGAATATTGTACTAAGATTTCAGAAGTATTTGTTACTTGTGAAAACATAAACATAGCTAATGATAAAGCCATTACAAATACCAATATTGAAAAAGCCATTATTAGAGCTGTTGATGCATTATCGTCCATACTATATCCTTTCTTTAATTAAATTTTCTACTGTTATATTAAAACAAAATAGGGACAATTATAAATATTGAGAGCATTGTCCCTTTTTGCTTTTTATCTATTAAATTTTATTTTGTTTTTCTGTGAGCTGTTTCGCTATTTGCCATTTCTTTTTCATATCCAATTGATATATAATCAATTAAACCGTTTGCTTGATATGACATTGTTATATAATATGTATGTTTATTTTCAACTTTATTTTTCATTGCTGTTAAAGCATCAATATAGTCTTGTTGTCCTTTTTCAGCTCCACCTGTTGCTGGTTCTACTGGTGTTTTTACAGATGTTTTTCCTGCATTAATTTGATCTACTTGTACACAAGGAATTTTTGTTGGCTCATCTGCATATGTATTAGCATTAGCTATTAATCTTGTAAGCATATTACTTACATTAGATCCTGTTGATTTTCCTATATAAGATGTAAAGTTACTATTAAATCCTTCAACTTGTTGTGTTGAAAAATCTGTTAATGAATCATTAATTGCACTTTGTGAACTACTATATATAGCCATACCTATAGCTATAATTAATATTGATAATAATATGGCACCTGCAATTATAAGTGCCTTAGAAGCATTCTCCATATCTTCTACCTCCTTATTTTTTCTTTTGATTTTTATTTATTTTAACATCTATAGTTTTTTCTATAGAAACATAAAAAACTTTAGTATTCTGTTGCTTCAAATGTCATAGAAGCAATTTTTCCTGTCTTCTTATGATATTCAATTCCTATACATTTAAAATTTACTTCTCCAAAATAAGCTATAAACGAATTTATACCTAAATTATTAATTCTTTCCATTCTGTAAGTTGTATCATTTATTATCATTTTTACATATATTTCGATACTATTTTCATCATCTAACTTATATAATCCTTCTTCATCTTTAGGTATTTCAAATCTTTCATTATTGTTAACAGCTTTATTTATAAGAGTAGTAATATCTAAACCATTTAAATTTTCTTTATTATATTCTTCATAATCGTAATTAAATTTTGCTACCTCTCTTTTTGTAGCCTGAATATCTTTATACTTCATACAAGCAATCACTAAAATTATAATTAAAATTACAAAAATAATCAATAAATTTTTTCTCATACTATTATTATACCATTTCTATCAGTTTTTTACAATATTTTTATTATTCATATTTACTTGAATCCCAATATAATATGCTATCTGAATCAGTTACTTTATTTAATTCAAATTCCATTGAAACAACTCGTCCATTTGATTTATCATATTCTACTTTTGAACAATTAAATATGTATTTATAAACAGTTGCTGCATTTATAAGTTCTTTAGCATAAAGATTAGAATTTTTACACTTAGAACATTCTGATGGAGCATCTATTCCCATTGAAGTTCTTCCACATTTTGAACATTCCCATATTCTTTCACTATATTTATTTTTTTTGTATTTAACTGTTCCTGTATATGACTTAGATAGCTTATCTTCGCTATTTCCCACTCCTAAAATTCCCAAATCTTTTAGTGGAGTATCAGCAAGATTATATATTGATATAACAGAACCATTAAGTAAAATTTGATTCTTTTTTAATCCTACACTATCTGCTACTGATTTATCTGATGGTATTTGAAAATTTTTACTACCAACTTTTATATTAATACTTACAGCTCTTCTACTATCATAATCAGTTTCAGCATTTCTACTATATGCTAAATTACAAACTGTTATTAAATCCATAATTGAATTATACTGTGTATTATATACTTCAAACTGAGAGTTATATAATTCTAATTGCAAACTAGATTGATTTTGATCATATTGCTCATCTACACTTGCTCCTACTCTAAACATATATACCATTATAGATAATAATAGTATTCCTAGAATTGTAGTAGCAGCGATTATTAGAGCTTTTGCAGCATTTTCCATAAACTATCTCCTACTAAATTTATAACTCAGAAAAATATATTTTATCTACTCTTCCAGTTACTGAATTATATCCTATATAATCACACTTAAATCTTTTTGTTTTGAAATTATAAAGTGCTGTTGACCAAATAGCTCTACTCCAAACATCTAAATTTTTTCCAGACGTATTTGTAACTACTTGTTTCATATTATTACCTGCATAATTTAATAAATTATATAATTTCCTATCTGATGATCTTAAAGCATAATATTGTTTTCCATTATAAGTCTCATCTCCACCATTTGCTACCATATATTTTGAAGGATCTGTTAAATAATTAGTTTTAGGTGTTAATGTATCTGTCTCTTTAAAATCTGTATAACCACCAAAAACAAATCCTACATCTTTCATTTTTATACTTGTAGTTCCTTCAAAACTCTGAATTGTTTTACCATCTTTTAAATAATATACTTCTAAACCTTCTTCAAGAGGATTTTTTATATTTACATATATGTTTATGTAATAACGATTTTTCTTTTCATCTTCGCTATTTCCTTCATAACTCATTCCTTGAAAAAAGGCTCCACTTTGTGCATATTTTTCGTTATTACTTTTTGCTTTATTTAAACAAGAAATTACATCAACTCCATACATAGCTTTTTTTTCATATACTGTATATTCTGTATTAAATTTAGCAAGTTGTTCTGCACTTTCCATTTTGTCTTGTTCTTGTGGCCAAATGCCTATACGAGAAAAGAAATATGAAATTAGTGACATTATCATAACAGCTAATAATACACCAGCTGCTATTTCTAATGCTTTTGAAACATTTTCCATTTTATCATCCTCTCTTTTATGTCATTGTTGACATTGTAGTAAATGCATCTGACATACTTGTCATACCTATTACACAAAGTGGTACAATCAAATATCCTACAAACAATACTACCATTGGAGCGAAACCTATAACTTTTCCTATCATAGATTTTCTTGATATCATTCTTTCATTTGATTCTTTTCTTTTTTCTTGGTGATATGCTCTTTCTGTATCAAGTTCGTCAAAAGCTTCTCTAATTGGAATTTGTTCAACTGCTGCTTGTAAACTTTCAACAATCCTTATTAATTGTTGGAAAGATATGTCATTTTTTAGTTCTTCTAATGCTTCCCAAGGTCCACTTTCATAGTTGTTAACACATTTACTAATTGGTTCTCTAAATATATTAGAATATCTTTCTAACCATTCAAGTATCATTTCAACATTTACTCTTTCGATTTTCATTAACATTAAAATAATAGTTTGGAATTGCATTACTTCATTTTCCATATCCATTTGTCTCATAACTTTTTGGAATATTAAAAGCCATACTGGAACATTGTATGCAATTACCATTATTACTAATGACATCAAAATTTCAAACCATTTAATATATTCTGATTGAACTATTTGTAGCTTTTCCCAAATTCTATCTGTTATTGCTTCTAACTCTTCTTCTGCACTACTTCCATATTCTTCTGAATCAGCTATATCTTTTGCTAGTATATCTTTTGTTACTTCATAATCATATTGGAATTTGTACAAAAATACATTATCTTTTTCTGTAGTTTCCATAGCCTTTTTTTCTTGTTGTTCAGACATAGAACCTAACAAATTATAATCTGCTGTTGGCTCTGTAAATTGATAATTAATTGCCATTTTATGTGCTGCAAATAAAACTACAATCGCACCTATAACTCCTATAATAGCAGCACACATTCTGTTTATGTATAACCACTCCATTTTTAATTTTGAAGCAGAATCTTTTAATAATTGAATTATCTTTCTATACTCTTTTGTTCCTTGTTTAGGAATAAAATAATCAATAAATTTTTTAGCATATTTATTTTTATATAATTTTGCCTGCCATGGATTATCCATATTTTTAGCAGTATTTACACTACCATTATCTTTTAATTTTCTTGTAAGCATATAAGATAAGAATGTTAAAACAATAAGTCCTATTTGACAATAAAATCCTCCTGTCCCATTATAAAACTGTCTTGTAAATGAGAATTGACCTATTGCCCATCCTTTAATTACATCTATAAATAATATAGGTAATGCAGAAATCATTGATAAACTTTGAAACACATAATCTAATTTATCTCTTTTTAAAATTTCAATTTGCATCTCTTGGTTTATATTATTTAAGTTCTTTAAATATAAAGAAGCTCCATCTTTATCTTTTCTATCACCAAACTCTTTTGTTAAATATGATACCCCAGCAAATTCTTTTAAGTAACTATTTGGTGCAATATCATAATATTTCTCAAGTTCTGTTTCAGGATCATCTGAAATCAAAACCTCATATATTTTTTCAGCTTGTCTTGATACTTCTTTTTCATCAGCTTGTGATACTTCATATATAGCTTCTTCAACCATGTTATATTCATGGTAAGCATGTCTTATTTCTGCAAAGAAGTCTAATTGTTGTTTTAAAAGTTTATTGTCTATACCATCAACCATACCTTCAAGTAAAGATTCCATAAAGAATAACTCAAATAGTAGTAATGAGCACATTAATAAATAATTTGCATGTGTTGCATAAATTACAATACCCGTTAATGGTATTATTATTAAAATTGCTTTAAATAATATAGCAGCAACTTGTTTTCTAGTTATAAATTCATCTTCTAAATTTATAATCTCTAATCTTCTTCTTAATTTAAGGGCATACCTTCTTATAAAAGGAATTTGTGTACATTTAATATAGAATTTTTGGTAAAAAACATCCATATTAAACACTGATTTTTTTGTTCCTTGTACTAATTGCGCAACATATCTAGTTTCTTTTTTCTGCATTTTTTTACTCATTATTAAGTACACTACTATAAGTAACACAAATAATGCGCCTACTATTCCAATAACATATAGTAATATATTTTGTGACATTTTAAATCTTACACCTTCTTCCTTTTCTAAGGTTTGTCAAATTATTCTTAATTTTGTTCTGGTTTTTTACCAATATCTTTTTGTCTTTCTTGCATCTTTTGTTGCATCATAGCTCTTTGCATAGCTTGTCTTTTAGCCATTTCTGGATCTATTGTTTTTTTAGTTACTCTTTCTTGTTCTTGTACTGGTTGTGCTTTTGGTGCACTTTCAATAATCTCGTTTCCATTTTCATCATATTTAGGAAGTTTTGGAGGTTTAATTCCCCAATTTCTCTCTAAGAATTGATCAAATGCAACAACATCTGTATCATTCATATTTTCCCTCATTCCTCTAATATTTTCTGGAGAAATAGGATTTGTTAAAACATATGAATCATCAACAAATTCTAATACATTATGATACTTATATAATTCTCTGTTTGTTTGTTTTGTAAAATAAATTGTAGCATTATCGAAAAATTTATCAAATTTTCCTTCTAAAGTTTTTTCTTTTCTATGATCAAATGTATACTCGTTCTTTTCTTCTACTGGTATACATTCTGTAATTCTTTCTATGTAACGTCTACCTCTAAAGTCTTTTACTAAGTGTATATTAAAATTTAAAACTTGAACAACCTGTTCAGCTGCTGTTTGCTCATCTTTGAATACACCTGTTCTTAACATTGAGTTACGAAGTGCTGTAACTAAGTTAGGAAATGTTTTAGCGTGGTGAGTAAATAATGTAAATTTAGATGCAACCTGTGCTGACTGAATCATCCAAGATGCTACGGGGTCAGTTGCAACCTCACCAATGATATTAACAGAACCGTCAGTTTTTTTCTGAACGTCCAAACAGTCCTGTCCAGAAATAGTTTCAGTTTCACGCATTGATACAATATTTCTTGTTGGATATATTTTTCTTAAGTGCAACTCAAACGCTGTTTCTGTGATACGAAGGTTCATTGTTTCGTATATATTTTCTATCATAGCCATAAGCATTGTTGTTTTTCCGACAACCTTGCTCTCCTGTTAGTGCTATAATTCTTGCTCCTTTTACAAGGAATTTTAATAATTCTATTGTTTCCTCTTTTCCAGGGAATTTAACTATTTGTTCTAGTGTAGCTCTTTTAACGTCAAACTTTCTTACGAAGAACGCCCATGTTTCGCACATGCTTGGTCTAACAACAACGACACGGGAACCGTCCTTCATTTCATTAATTTTATAACCATTTGTATCAGATAACTGACCTGGATTATTATATTTATAAATATTTTGACATACTCTTTTTAATTCTGCTTCTGTACCAAAAGATAAAAATGCAAGTCTTATTGATTTACCTTGGAAGAATATCCAAATTGCATCACAGGCTCTAGGAATTTTTGATTCCATAGCTTGTCTTAAATAGTCTCCATCTGTTTGTGCAACCTGACTTAAAAATGATTCTGGAAGACCAGATGTACCACCTGAAACACCATCTATATTCATATCTCTTATTTCATCTATACTACTGAAACCCTTATATTTTTGATATATTCTTTGTACTACTATCTCTAATTTATCAGCAAATTCTAGTTGTAATTGTTCTTGTTCATATATTTCACTTATTTCTTCATTTGTTATAACATAACAAGGTTTTGCTTCTCCTTCAACATATTTTAAAGCTGCTAAATTATATTTTTTAATAAGTTCAGTTAAAGCTTCGTAAGAAAAAGTCTTTTTATATTCATGAATTAAAATATCAAATTTATCTTGTGCAGTAAGTAGTGAAGGTGTATCAAATGGAATTGCTTTTGAGATGTTAGTTTCGTCAACACCATATTCTCTAGCTAATAAATCATATATTAATTCCTTAACATATTTTTTATCATTAACATCTCCATATGTACATCCTTTAAGAGCTTTCTTTAATTCATATTTTTTAGCTCTTCTTCTTTTTAATTCCTGTTCTGATAAACCAATATCATAAAGGTTTATTTTTGTTATTTCATCAAGTCTTTGTTTAATAAACTTTACCATTTTATCTAATGTAAAAGTTTTATCATCAACTTCGATACTTTCTTCAACTATTTCATTCTTATTTTTTCTTATCATATAAGTTATAGCTGCAATAGCTACTACTACAACGACAAAAATTAAAGCGATATTTGCAATATTCATTTAAAGGCTCCTCCCTTTAAAACTTATAATTTTAAAGTTTATACTTTATATTTTAGTTCTTCTAATTTGTAATCAATTTTTTTAATTGTTTCACTAACAGAATTAGCAAACATAACATTTTTATTATTTGAGTTTTGTGATAATCCATTTTTTATAAAGAATTGTGCAACACCAGCTTCAGAAGCTGCTTCTTTATATACTGAATTATATGGTATTTCGTTTAATTCTTTTTCTTTTAAATATCTTGCTGCATTTTTTACATTATATTTTGAATTATCATCTGCCACTGATAATAGTGGTATTATTTTATCTTTTTTTAATATACTAGAATTTTCTATTAAATTTGTTGTATACTCATCCATCTGTTTCAAATTTTGTGAAAAATTATATACAATTAAATGTGATGCTTCTAGTAAAGCTTTAGTAGTATCGTATTTTAATGTTTTTTCTAAATCTAAAAATACTATATCATAATATTTATCAGCTATTGCTACTAAATCTTTATATAACATAAGAGACTTTGAAAATTCTTCTGGGATTTTTGTTTTTAATCCACATAAAACATCTAATGTTCTATTAAATACTACTCTTGTATAATTTGTTATAATCTCTGGAGTAATTTTATTACTTGCAACAGCACTAACTGCACCCTCTGCTCCAGAAGATATATCAATTTTACCTTTATTTATTAATTTAGTTATATCTTTATTAGCATTTACTTTCCAAAAGCATCTTTCCATTGTATCATCATTAAATGTTGCATCTACCAATAAAACTTTATAATTGTGCTCTAATGCCATAAGTGTAGCTACAGCAGCTGCTGATAATGTTTGTCCAGATTCTTTTTTATCACCGCTCCAAAAACTAATTATTGCCATTTGCTTCCTCCAGATTAATTTTTTTCTAATATTTTAGTTGCTTTTTTTACTTCTCCGTTTCCTGCTCCACTTATTCCTTCTACTATATACATTATTCCATCTATATATTGTGTACTCAAACCTTTGATTCTTATTCTTCCCGATCTTTGATTAGCAAATATAGCATTTTGATCTCCCAGTTCAAATGGAAAGAATAAGATATCACTATTCCATTTTATTTTTAAACTTTTAGAAAGATAATTTAGGTATTGATCTTCTTCTGCTAGCATTTCTTTTGTAAATAGAACTTTTGTTACTGATGTTGGTTCTTCTAACTTTTTAAATACTTGTAATCCTCTTCTTAAGCAGTATATATCAAAAGAAGTAACAAAATATTTTTTATCTTCTGTTTTTATTCCAAAGTAATAATATCCTCTGTATGAATCTATATCTATTAGGGCATAATCATAATCAAATTTGTCCCCATCATTTGCTGCTTTATATTTTTTGATTTGATCAAAACTTTCGAATCCTATTGCAATATCAACTTTTTCAAAAGTTGTTATGTATTGTTTTTGTGCTTGCATTGTTGGAACAATATATCTAGTTTTTTGTAAAGCAGTCGAGTCTACTACTATTACTTTTTTTCCCATAATAGATAGTATTTTTGCTATATATATAATCATGTCTGCCTTATCATAACTTCCTATAAAAGCAATTTTCTCCATAGTGTCCTCCAATTTTTATTTTTTATTGATCGTATCCAACATCATCTGTTCCTTCCAAATTACTTACAAAATCTTGTCTTGCTGATTTTATAGCTTCAATTTCATCAGAATTTCCAGATTGAACCATAGATTGTCTATCTTCTACTGGTACTGTACTTAATACTTCCTCAAAGTTTCTTACTCTGTTTTGAGCTACTGCATTATATTTATCCCAATATTCTTTTCTTATTTCTTCCATTATGTTAGGATTTTGATTTATTAAATTTAATGCTTCTGGGCTTGCTGGATATGTTATTTGAGAAGCCTCTTGTATTCCTGGTTCTACATATGGTACAGCATATAATTTTAATCCAGTATAATAATATGATTCAACTATTGCACTACTTAATAACGAAATTTCCATTTCATCAACTTGTAACCAAATTGTAGATGCAGTTGTTCCTAAAACTTGTTTTTTAGATAATACTATGTAATCTTGTCCATTAGGTAATGATAATCTTATATCTACATAATCTCCATTTTTTAATTGAGATGGTAAAACTATCATATTATATTCTTGAATTCTTTGTGTATCTGTGATTTCTTCTCCTGTTGCAACAATCATATCTTTTGTTACAATTGTTCCAGCTGGAACATCAATTTTCATCATAACTTCTTTTGGTTTTTCAGTACCATCATCATAATATTTAATTTGAATATTTCCATCACTATCTAAAAATTGAAAATCTGTTTCATCTATAATATTTGTTATATCCATTGTTGTTTGTACCGTATCCATTTTAAAATCAGTATTAAAATCTAATACTTCTCCTGATTTTAAATCTGTTGCTGCAACATATACTTTTCTTTGTAATTGTTCTATTGCTTCTTTCGCATCATTTATACTTTTAATTCTGTATAGTAGTGCAAGTACTACTAAAGCCATAATAATTAAAGATACTAAAAAACCTATTAAAAATGAGTTTCTTGCTCTTCTTTGCATTGGATTCATTGCCATGTTAAGTTCCTCCCTTTATAAACACGAAATAATTTATTTTTTTACATTTTTCGGCATTTTTAATAACGCCATTTTCTTAATTCTACAACAATTAACGCCTAAAATCAACAGATTAGAACGTTGTAATTAAAACTTATTTTTCCTGTAATATTATTGTTATATTTTTAACTTAAAACAAATTTATTTAACGCTTCTAAAACTCCTTCTGAATTATTATCTGCTACAATTTCATTTGCAATTTCTTTCATTTTAGGATTACTATTTCCCATTACTACACCAAGTCCAGCATTTTCTATCATTTCTTTATCATTTATATTATCCCCTATGGTTATTACCTCTTCTTTTTGTATTTGTAGTTTATTTAAAAGAAATTCTATTGCAGACCATTTATTGACATTTTGATTTGTAATTTCAGTATAAAAATATTGTATATCTACATCATCTGTTCCTGATTTAATCTTTTTTCTTGACATATATGCTACTTCAAGTACATCAATTCCATCTATTTCTTTCAGTCTTTTCATTATACTATTAAAAATAAATTGTGATTCATCACAAACTGTAATTTTTAAAAATTTATCTTTTCCAGATTGTTCTATATATTCTGCAATATTTTGAACAATATTTATATGTGTTCTTTTCTCTTCTATTTTTTTTACATTTTCTTTATGATAAAACAAAACATTATAATTCAATGAACTTGCTATAACTTCATCTTCTGTATAAACATTATAAAAAAAACTATTCTCTTCACATAATTTTGCTATACGTAGCACTTGTTCTTTAGTTAAAAATCTATCATATATTACTTTTTGGTTTTTAATATCATAAACAGCTGCACCATTGCCAGAAATTAAATAATTATCTACACCAAGTTCTATAGCTAAACTTTCAGTAGAACTAATAGGTCTTCCTGATGCAAGTACAACTTCTGTCCCACTATTTTTAGCTTTTATTAAAGCTTCTCTTGTTTTTTCTGAAACTTCTCCATATGTATTAAGTAAAGTTCCATCTAAATCAATTGCCATTAATTTATACATAATATCTTCTCCTTTGTTTATTCGTTCATATTATATCACTAAAACTTTTTTTGACAATATTTTTATTTATATGTAAAAAATTGGTATATGAATAAATCTAAAAAATCGAATTTCCTCGAGCAAATTTGTGTACTTTTTTAGTGAAGCTTTTATACAATATAAAAAACTATATTTTCATATTGTATAAATAAAGAGGTAAGATTCCTCTCACCTCTTTATCATCAATAACTTATTTATTAGCCATTTGATTTTCAGCTTGTTCTATTAACTTTTTAACCATGTTACCACCGATTTTACCAGCGTCTCTAGCTGATATATTTCCATTATAACCGTTTTTTAAGTTAACTCCTACTTCACTAGCTACTTCATATTTGAATCTTTCTAATGAATCCATAGCTTCTGGAACTACGTTTTTATTACTTCTTGCCATTTTCAATTCACCTCCGAGTATTAATAGCACTTTTCTACTTTACATTTGTAAATTGCTTCTATGCTATTTTTTTATTCTTTAGAAAAAACAATAAATATATCAAATAGCTAATCACTCAATTTTATTAATTCGAACCTAAATGTTCTATTTAACAATTTTCATATTAAAACAAAATTGATTGATTAAATATTTAAAATTAATTCATCGCATTTTCAATATATATAATGTGTATTTTTTTAAATTTTAAACAAGAAATTTTTGGAAATTTTAAAAAACGTTTTTATAGAACAAAAGTAGAGATTTTTGAAATTGCAAAAAGCACTTCAAAATAATTTTCGAAGTGCTTTCTATTTACAATTTTAAGCTTCTGGTTCTACCAAACCATAATTATTAGAATCTTTTAATTTGAATATTACATTTACTTTTCCAGTATCTACATTAACAAATGTATAGAATATGTTTCCTTTTCTTTCTGTTAATTTTAATTTTGCATCTTCAACTGAAATTGGTTTTAATTCATATGATAAAGATTTTATAACTTCATCTTCAAGTGGTTTTTCTTCTGCTACACCATTTATATTCATTTGTTTTATTGAAGAATCTTTTTGCATTTTTTCTCTTTTTGCTTTTGTTTTTCTGATTTGTCCTTCTAATATATCAATATCTTTATCTATAGAAGCATATAAATCTTTATCTTCTGTAACTGCTTTATAAGACATTCCTTTTACAGAAACATACATTTCTGCTACTACTGTCATAGCATTTTCTTTCTTTATTGTAACTGTTACATCAATTGATTCTTCTGCAAAATATTTTTCTATTCTTGTTAGTTTTTTCTCAGCATATTCTTTGATTGCATCTGTTGCTTTTAAATCTTTTCCTGTTATTGTTATATTCATAAATACCATCTCCTTTTTATGTATTTTCTAGTTCATTATATAAATAATTTTTACACTTTGCAAGTGATTTCAAAATAATTTCTCTATTCTATATTCTTTTTCTAATTTTTCATTCAAATATATATTAGATATAAGTTCTAATTCTTTCCTACAATTTTCAGAAAGTTCAAAAGAAAATATCTTTTTAGGATCTGCTTTTAATATATATATTATTGCATTTTTAGTTGGATCGCTCATTTCTAAAGCACTTGTATCTTGTCTACTACAAGCTACACACTTAAATCCATTATCTTTTATACTAAAATATTCTAAATTTTCTTTTGTCTTACAGCATACGCACTCATTAACATTTGGAGTAAAACCCAAAATTTTCAAAAGTCTCATTTTAAAAACACCAGTTATAAAATCTAAATCCTTATCTGTTTCTGATATCATATATAAGGTATTTAAAAATAATTTTAAAGTATTAAAAGAATTCTGATTTTCAGTTGTAACATCATTTATTATTTTTGTTATGTATGATGCATATGTTAATTTATCTAAATCTGTTCTTATATTGTAAAACATCTCAATTGTCTCACAAGAATTCATAGTATATGTATCCCCACTCTTAAATAGCATATATTCTCCAAAGCATAAAAATTGAGTGCCACTTAAAAGGAGACTTTTGGGTCTCCTTGAACCTTTTGCACTGCACCCAATCTTTCCTAAATTAGGAGTTAACATTGTAAGCATTTTATCGAAATCACCCATATTATTTTCTGCTATTATTATCCCATTTACTTTTATCTGTTTCATTTATTATTACCTTCATATTTTCTTCTATATTTTTAGTTTCTATAAATTCTAAATATGAATTTATATTTCCTGTTTGCTTAAATGTATTCCAAGCCATATTTTTTATCATGTTCCTTTAAGTCCTTTCTTAAGTATAGACATTTAGGCAAAATTTTTGTCTAATTTTAATATGAATTAAGACAAATCTTCAAGTTTCAATGTCTAAATTATCATTTGTATTTTTAGAAGATTTATACTGGTATTATTTCTATTATTTCAATTTAAATTTATTTACTATATTATCTTTTTCTTGCCAATCTTCTTTGACTTTTACCCAAACTTTTAAATTTACTTTTGTTCCGAGTCATTTCTTCCATATCTTTTCTTGCATAAGTAGCAATTTTTTTCAAAAGATTTCCACCTTTTCCGATTATTATTCCTTTATGAGATTCTCTTATGCAATAAATGGTTGCATCTATATCATATATATCTTCTCCTTTTGTAGTTTTTCTATCTTTAAATTTTTCTACTTCAACATATATTCCATGAGGTACTTCATCATTGAGAAATTTTAGAGCTTTTTCTCTAATTATTTCTTCTGCCATTTGTCTCATTGTTTGATCTGTATATTCATCTTCTGAATAATATTTTGGACCTTTTGGAAGATTTTTCGTTAATTCACAAATTATATTTTCTATGCCATCTTTTTTAAATGCTGATACTGGTATAACAGCTTTAAAATCATATTCGTCACTATATATTTTTATAAGATTTAATAATTTATCTTTTTGAACTAAATCAATTTTATTTATTACAAGAATACAAGGTTTTTTACTTTCTATTATTTTATCAAGTATTCTTCTATCTCCTCTTCCAATTTCATCAGATGTTGCATCTATTAAAAACAATATAACATCTACTTCCGAAAACATAGTAAACGCAGTATCTATCATAGTTTCACCCAATTTACTTTTAGGTTTATGTATTCCTGGTGTATCTGTAATTATTATTTGATATTTATCATCATTTATAATTGCCTTTATTGCTGTTCTAGTTGTTTGAACTTTATTTGCTGTAATTGCTACTTTTTCTTTCACGAGTGCATTTAATAATGTTGATTTTCCAACATTAGTTCTACCTACTAAAGTAACAAATCCTGATTTAAATTCTTCCATTACTAACCTCTTTTATTCTGATATAACAACATTTGCATCTATTGGGCAAACATTAACCCATGTATTGCCATCATTTACATTTATCTCTTTTCCTTGCATATCTACATATGTTGTTTGTTCTGTTCTTCCTTTTTTTATACATTTTATTTTTATTGCTTTTCCATTTGTTATATAATATCCATCTAATTCTCCAACTGTTACAACATCTTGTCTACCTTTATTCTCTCCATCATCTAATGTATAATTTTTAGCAAAAGTTATTATAATATTTTTTGTTGTTACATCTTCCTTAGATATTTCATCTGTCATTTTTCTACCTTTTGAATATCTTGTGTATCTTTTTGTATCTAAATTATATTTATATTCTACAGTATGACCTTTTGAATATGGAATTTTAACTGAATTTGCTAAAATAGCATCAGTCGATACTAACTCAACTTCTTCTGATACATAATTTAATACACTTTCTTTATTTGAAGTTGTAGCATATCCTTTCTCAGCTGCAATTTTTAAAATTGAAGCTGTATTTGTATAAGCATTATGTGGTGCTTTTTTATGGGTTACTCTCCAATATAAAGATGTATTTGTTCTAGCTTTTCCTGTATCATAAACTTGTCCATTTATATTATTTATATGAAAAGATTTCATATCACTATCTGCTTGTGGACTTAGTCCTAAATGAGCATATATCGCATCATTTTCCATTGCATAGTCTAGAAAATAGTGTCTTGCACTTCTAATTGGACCTACTTGATCAGCATTTGTTCCTTTAAAAAGTGCCATTAATCTTGTTTCTCCACCTTCAACAATTATTTCGTATACCATATATGTTGAATTTATTGATGCATGTGGTTGTGCATTTTTATTATTATCTATCATAAAAGCAATAGGTCTATCATTACCTTTAAATATATTTATGTCATTTTTTACAGGTTCTGGCTCTTTTGCAGGTTCTTCTGGTTTTACCTCAATTTCTGATTCATGATTTGCAATATCTACTTCATCTTGAGCTACATCTGTTTTTGGTTTGTTCATAGATAATGCTATTGCTAAAACTACTATACAAATTAAAACAACTACTGTTATAATTTTGTTTTTACTACTTTTTTTACTTCTTCTCATATGTATTCCCCTTATTACTTTATTTTATAATTATATTATATATTTTTGGAAAAAATATTAATAATCCTATTATTACTGTAGAAATTGATAACATTGTAACTGCTCCTGCTGCAATATCTTTAGCAATTTTAGCTTTTTCATTATATTCTTCTGTATACATATCAATTATTTCTTCTAATATTGTATTGAAAAATTCTGCAAAAAAAATCAAAAATATTAATAATATGATTATAGCAAGTTCGATATAATTAATTTTTAATATCATACTTGCTACTATTGCTAATACTGCAAAAATTAATTGTATTTTAAAATTTCTCTCTGTTTTAAAAACATATTTAATTCCATTCATTGCATTTTTCAAAGCTTCAAAAAAATTTTTATTTTTCCATCTATTTTCCATATATTACTAAAAATCCCTTCTTATTATAATATATGCTTTTAATCTTCTCTTAAAATATTTAATTTCCCAAGTACTTTTTCTTCTTTTTCACGCATTACTCTCTTGTCTTCTTCTTTTATATGATCTTCACCCATTAAATGATAAAATCCATGAACTATCATATAACTAAGTTCTCTTTCAAAACTATGTCCATATTCTTCTGCTTGTTCTTTTACCCTATCTACTGATATAATAATATCTCCAAGTGCTTCTTCATATTGTATATTTTTCAAATTTGAAATTTCATTTTTTTCAAACATTGGAAAAGAAAGCACATCAGTTTCTTTATCTATATTTCTATATTCTTTGTTAAGTCTTCTAATATTTTCAGGATTTGTTAATGTAACACTAATATAAATATTATAATCTTTTAAATTCTCTGTATTAAAACACTCTTCTAAAACTCGTTCTATTAGTTCTTCGTATTCTTTATTTTCTTCTATATCTAAATATTCTATTTCTGATTTCTTCATTTTTTAATCCTTCTAGTTATAACTTAAAGGCAAGCAATTTTTCTACTGTAATACATTGCTTGCCTAAAACTTTCTTATTTTATTTTTGTAAAATGTCCTGTAATAGTTTTATTAATATTTTTTATTTCTTTCATAACTCCTAATTTAACTAATTTATTTTTATAAAATCTTCTTACTTCTGCATACTTTTCAAATTCATCAGCAGTATCTGTAAGTTCTCTTCTTAATGATAAGATTTCCTTCTCTTTTTCAGAATTTGCTTTACTATATGCATCCCAGAATTTTTTATAAGAATCTCTTTCCGCTGGTTTATCCCAATAAACCTTTGTAGATAATAATTTTACATTATAATCTTCAATTAATTTAAGTAGCATTTTATATACTTTTTCTTGTTTTTCTTCTGTTTTTGTATTAACTATAAGATTTCTTGTATCTTTTAATAATTTATTATAGCATTGTTCTGCTGCAACTAATGGCAAACTATGTGTAAATAAAACTCTACTTAAACCTAATAAAATCATATTCTTTTCTAGCAAGTCTTTTTCATCTAATTTTCCGACAATAAATTTTTCATATTCTTCATATTCTTCTATTATTTTAGAATATTTTTCTGTACCTTCAGTTTTTAATTTTAAAGATAAAATATTTTTTATGTATTCTTCTAGTGTTTCAAATATTTTTTTATATATTTCAGTTTGATTTACAACTTTAGCTCTTAATCCATCTGCTAGTTTTACTGAATAATTCTTTAATATTCCTTTATAAATTATATCATTTTTTTCAATATATATAGGAACATATTTATTTAATATTTTTTCCTTTTTTCCAGCAACTAAACTATCATAATCTAAATCTAATAAAAATTTTTGCTTTCTATATTTGTATTCTAAGTACTCACTATCTTTTAAATGAACTATTGTATAATAATTAGAAAGTGCTTCTTTTTCAAAGTTTGAAGCTGTATCATTCTTTACCTTTTTATATATAGAATCCATAATATGTTTATCTATTGATTCTAAATATAATGTATAACTTTCTTCATATCTATTTTGATATTGTTCTTTTTTAGTAACATCATTTATTTTTTCTGCTGATTTTAATTGCTCATATGATTTTATACTAGAACTTCTTTTTATATTTATCATCATTCCATTAATACCTATTTTTGTAGGTGTTAATAGTTTTGTTAATGTTTTTGAAACTTTGTTAAAAAATGTTGTGTCATTTGAAAGTACTTTTAAACTTCTCTCTTCTACCATTGTAAATACATCCCCTTTATAATTAATTCGCTTTTGTACCAATCTCTTCTTGTATTTCGTACATTAATTTAACAGTTATACCATCATCTTCTAAATTTACTTCTGTCTCTCTTTTCTTATTTTTTGCGTCATATTTAGAAATTTCATATTCTTTTTCTAATTCTTCTTCTAATTCTTTTTCTATTTTTTCTTTTAGTTCTTCTTCACTATATACTTTTTGTTCATTTACTATTTCTATGTTAGTTGTCTTTTTTATTTCTATTGGAAGATAAAAATTAGAAAATAATTTTATTTTTTTACTTGTGCTTATTGTATCATAATTTTCAAATTTTGAAACCCCTTTATTGAAATTTATTTTAAATTTATTTATACAAATTTCATTTTTTTGTTCTTCATTTCCCGTTTTTGACTTTATATTTTGCACAAAACTCTCTTTTTTCTCTTTTTCATAGTAACTTTTTCCATAAACATCTGCTTCTGAATGAACTGCTCTATTGCCTGTATTTTGACCTTCCATAACACCTTCAACTAAAATATCACCTTTTTTTACTTCATCTCCAACTGCTACTCTTGCAGTACCACTTTGAACTACAATTTTTGATATAGTTGCATCTTTTGTAGCTATTATATTACATATTTCATTTTTATCAATTATTTCTGGAGTTTCTATTGCTTCTCTAATAGTTATTATTGCATTTGTTCCCTTTATATTAATTCCAATCCATGATAAATCATCTCTTTTTAATCTAATAGCATTACTAATTTTTTCATCATTAATACTAGATTTTAATTTTCCTTGGTTAATTCCATATTCACTAACTAATTCTATTATTTCTTCTTTAGATATTTTTTCATTCCCAATTACTTCTATATTCCAAATAAATTTAGTAAGTGAAAAAATAAAAATTGCAATTACTAAAATAGCAATTACAAATATTTTTCTTTTTCTATATTTATTAATATAAAATGGTACGCCTGCTTTCTTTTCTATCTTTACTTTACATTTAGTTTTCTTTGCAATATGTCTAATCTCTTTAAAATCAGATTTTAAAATTTTAACTTTAATATATGTATTGTTTTCTCTATGTAAATCCTGCAGAACAATCTTTTTATTCATACAGATGTTTATAAATCTTTCAACAAAAAAGCCTTCAATACTTAAATTTACATATCCTGCAAAAAACATATATATTATTTTAAAAATCATAGTTTTTCTCCTATCTCATTTTCTAAGATTTCTCTTTTGATATCTCGTATAACATATTAATCAAAATTAATACATGAATTTTAATTTTTACTATTTTCAAAATCTATATTTTCTATTTTTCCACTAACAATAATGTCATTATCTGTCATTTGATTAAGTTTCAAATTAAACCCATTTATATTTATATTTCCAAGTTCTGTACTTATTCTAGTAAAAAAATCTTCATATTCTAATATACCTTTAAAATTTTCTATTAAAATTTCATCAAATCCTGTTATTGTAATTTTTGGAACATTACTAATAACTTCTCTTGGAATTTCTAAAAATTTGCTAATTTTACCATAATCTTTCATAAAATAAAACCTCTCTTTTTAATTATATATTCTAAAAAGAAAGGTTTTATTCTAATAATATTAATTTTGTTATAATTTTCTATTATAAATATAAGTATATTTATTCTTCTAATAATTTTTTTATATCTTCATCTTCTCTAAGTTCAGGTGAAATATATTCAAATGCTTTTTTCTTTCCTTTTCTCACAGCTACTGTTGCTATATCTTTATCATTTCTAAGTCTAAAGCTTGCATATTTTAAAATAATTGGTTTATTTTCCACAGCAGCTAATACTACATCTTTATCATCCCTTAGTTTTTCACTTGCAAAATATAAAACTTGTCCATCATTTTTAGAAGCATTCAAAAGCACATCTTTATCTGCTTTTAATTTTTCACTTGCATAACAACAAGTCCATCCTGCTTGTTTAACAGCTTCTAAAAGCACATCTTTATCATCTTTTAGTCTATTACTTGCAAATTCTAGAGCCCCACCATCAATTTTAACAGCTTTCATAATAATTTCCTTATCATCACGAATTTCATCATTTGCCCATTCAATTAAACTTGGTGAATTTTCAATTTTTTCTAAGAAAAAATTTCTATCATCTTTTCTTTCTCTTGCTTCAATTATTTCAGGACTATCTGCCATTTGTAAACTTTCTCCTAATCTAATTATTTCTATTTTTAATATACCATTACTGCTTTTCTCATTCAACATTTTTTACTTTTCATTTGTTTTACATTTGTGTAATATTTTTGTAACAAAAATGTAATATTTTTTTGACAATTTTACATTTACATTTTTTTTTCGTTATATTATAATGTCATGTATAAACATAGGATAAATTGAATTATTTTGTCGATATGGAGGTTATAAAATGGCAACAAAATCCACTAAAACAGTAGAAATCAAAGAAAAAACAAAAGCAAAACGTAACTTAAAAATTGGTATTAAAAATTCTACAGGAAAAACTACAACTCCAAAAAAAGAAACAAACATTAAAGAAACTAAGGCTAAAACTACTACCAATAAGAATTCTAAAAAAGCAACAACTGATGTTATTGCTTCTAAACGTTGTGCTATAAGACCTGATTCCGTAATAATAAAATCAAATACAGGAAAAAGAACTCTTTGTTTAAATTTAGGAAAAGAAAAACAAGAAATTCCTAATAAAAACTCAAAAATTTTAGAAACTCCTGTAATCCGAGAAATTGTTACTAATGAAATTTCTACTAATGTAATAGATGAAAAAGAATTAAATATTGCCAATACCCCTAACGATACAATTATAAATTCAATTAGTGAGGTTACAAAAACTCAAGAAGTTGCAGAAAATTATGCTACTTCTGATTTTGATGCGAATATTACAACTGATGCTGTTGTTGAAGAAACTACTAACGATACTTTTGTAGATGAAACTGTTTCTGTTGTTGAAGAAGCTACTAATGACACTATTGTAGATGAAACTGTTTCTGTTGTTGAAGAAGCTACTAACGATACTG
>CAMSWH010000018.1 GCA_947064765.1 uncultured Clostridium sp. | reverse complement strand
GATAAACAAAGTATGCATGCAAAAAGAAACGGATATAGCTTTAGCTATAGGGAGGTCAACTTTTTTCGTAGTTCAATGGATTTACTGTTTCAGGAACTACAAGAAGCAATTAAAAGAGGAAAACAAACAGTAATTCTAGGCGGAAGCACGGAAAATTGTAAAAAGTTATCTAATCTTTTATTAGAAAAAGAAATTCCGAATCAATACACAGATTTTTTAGAAGATGATATAACTCTTGGTGTAGTTAATATAACACCAGGAGCTTTTTCTACGGGATTTGAATTTTTTGATGCCAATCTTTTAGTAATATCAACAGAAGAATTATTTGAAGCTAAAACTGTAAAAAGAAAGAAAACACCTTCAATGTTTAAAGAAGGTGAAGTAATAGTATTTGCAGATTTAAAAGAAGGAGATTATATTGTCCATAAAACACACGGAATAGGTCAATATATTGGTGTAAATACTATAAAAGCAGATGGAATAACAAAAGATTATATTAAATTAAAATATAAAGATGATGATATTTTATATATCCCAACAAATGATTTAGATAATATTAGAAAATATGTAGGACCAGAAAAAGTTGGTCCTAGATTAAACAGATTAGGTTCTAAAGAATGGGATAAAACTAAAGAACGTGTAAAAAATAATTTAAGAGAAGTTGCAGAAGAATTAATACAATTATATGCTAAAAGACAGAAAATGGAAGGTTTTGCTTTTTCAAAAGATACTGCATGGCAAAGAGAATTTGAAGATAATTTTAAATATGCAGAAACTGATGATCAATTAAGATGTATTGAAGAAGTAAAAAAGGATATGGAAAAATCCAAACCAATGGATAGGCTACTTTGTGGAGATGTTGGATATGGAAAAACAGAAGTAGCAATACGAGCAGCATTTAAAGCATGTATGGATCAAAAACAGGTAGTATATTTAGTTCCTACAACAGTACTAGCTACTCAACAATATGAAGAATTCAAAGAAAGAATGAAAGAGTATCCAATAAGAGTAGAACTTTTAAACAGATTTAGAACTAAAAAAGAGCAACTAGAAACTTTAAAAAGACTTGAACTTGGTGAGACAGATATTTTAGTTGGAACTCATAGAGTTTTAAGTAAAGATGTAAAGTTTAAAAATTTAGGTTTATTAATAATAGATGAAGAGCATAGATTTGGTGTAAAAGCTAAAGAAAAAATTAAAGAATTAAAAAATAGTGTAGATGTTTTAACAATGACAGCTACTCCAATTCCAAGAACTTTGCACATGTCCATTGTTGGAATGAGAGATATGTCAGTTATATATGAACCACCACAAAATAGAAAACCAGTTCAAACATATGTATTAGAATATGATCCAGAAGTAATAAAAGAAGCTATAACACGAGAGCTAGAAAAAGGAGGTCAGGTATTTTATTTATTTAATAATGTTGAAGGAATTGAAAAAAAAGCATTAGAAATAAATGACCTTGTAGATGAAGCTAAAGTTGAATTTGCACATGGAAAAATGACTGGAAATGAACTAGAAAACATTATGCAGGATTTTGTTGATGGAAAAAGTAATGTTTTAGTATGTACAACAATTTTAGAATCTGGAATAGATATACCAAATGCAAATACAATTATTGTTGAAAATGCAGATAGATTAGGTTTAGCACAATTATATCAGATTAGAGGAAGAGTTGGACGTTCAGATAAGCAAGCATATGCGTATATAACTTATAGAAGAGATAAGGAATTAACAGAGGTATCAGATAAAAGATTAAAAGCAATTAAAGAATTTACAGAATTTGGGTCAGGTTTTAAAATTGCAATGAGAGACTTAGAAATCCGTGGTGCAGGTAGTTTAATGGGAGAAATTCAACATGGACATATGGAACAAATCGGATATGATATGTATTGTAGTTTACTTGATCAAGTAGTAAAAGAATTAAAAGGTGAAGAAATTATAGAAGAAATTGATGTTCAAATTGATTTAGATGTTACAAGTTATATACCAGATGATTTTATCCAGAATTCAAGTCAAAAAATAGAAATTTATCAGAATATAGCACTATGTAAAGGTGAAGATGACATTCAGAATGTAACTGATGAGATTATAGATAGATATGGTCAAATACCATATGAAGTTGAAAATTTGTTAGACATAGCAAGAATAAAAATAATGTCAAAGCAAAAATATATCACTAAAATTAGTCAGAAAAGAGAAAATATAATTTTTTATTTTGATAATAATAAATTTAATTTTGACATTGTTGATAAATTAATGAAAACCTACAGAAATAGAATAAAGTTTTCTCCATCAAAGGATCCTTATATTACTTTTAAATTATCGAATTTAAAAAATGTTTTAGGGGAATGCAAAGAATTTTTGTCATTTTAGGGGTGTTTGTTAAATAACATTTTGTCCTTTTGGGGATATAAGTTTAGTATTTATTAATAAAAAATATCTTATAAAATTTATTAAAGATATTTTGAAAAATTATATTATTTAGTAAAAAATTGTAAATAGAATAATTTTCGGATAAAATATAAATAATAATTTAAAGAGATTTATAGAAAAGGTGATATTATGACAATAACAAGTAAAGATAATGAACAAATAAAACATATTAAAAAATTAAAAGAAAAGAAATATAGAGAAGAATATAATGAATTTATTATTGAAGGGATAAAAATGATAGAAGAGGCAATTAATGAAAATGTAAAGATAAAATCTATCATTATTTGTGATGATTGTAAATCACAAGGTGCTATACCAAATGAATTAATGTATGAAATTGCCAAACTTAATTGTATATATGTTGCTGAAAAAGTATTTAATACAATAACAGATGTTATAAATCCTCAAGGAATAATGGCGATTGTAGAAAAACCAAATGTAGAAGAAATAGATTTTAATGAATCAAACTTTTTAGTACTTGATAATATTCAAGATCCAGGAAATCTAGGAACTATTTTAAGAACAGCAGATAGCTTAGATATAAAACAAATAATAGTATCAAAGGGGACTACAGATGCATATAATTTGAAAGTAGTAAGATCAACAATGGGAGCAATATTCAGAGTAAAAATTATAGAAGTACAAAATTTAAGTAAAACTATAAAAGAAATGAAAAAACATAAAATAAAAGTGTATGCTACTGATTTACAAACAAATGAAAGTATATATGATGTGGATTATGAAAGATCAGCTATAGTAATTGGAAATGAAGCAAATGGAGTATCAAAAGAAGTTTTAGAAGAGGCAAGTCAGAGGATAAAAATTCCTATGTTAGGGAAAACAGAGAGCTTAAATGCAGCTGTAGCTACAAGCATTATCTTATATGAAATTTTTAGGAGTACTGGAAAAATTAAATAGAAAATGAAGCAATCATATTTTTATGATTGCTTATTAAATAGAAAAGCGCTACATATTTCTTATTAAATAAAGTTTTATAAGATATTTATAAACAAATTATATAAAAAAAGTAAATTATTTTAAAATTATTCAATAAAATGTTGTAGAAAAATAAATTATTTGATAGAATAAATAAAAAAATTGGGGGTAAACAAATGGAAGAAGAAAAATTAAATGATGATGTATTTACACCATCAGATTCAAAAGAGAAAAAAGGCGGAAGCAAAATAATATTAGGAATTGTAGTTCTATTAGTAGTAATTGCTTTAGTAGGAGCAGCTACATATTTTGCAATTTTAAAAAGTGAAGAAAGTAGTGCAAGAAAAACAGTTGAAGGAATATTTGAAAGTTTAAAATCAGGAGATGCAGAAACAGCTAGTAAATATTTAAGTGGTGAAGAAGAAAGTTTAGCAGATGAAGATGATACATTTATGCTATTTTTCCAACCTTTAAATTATGATATTAAAAAAGTAGAAGCGAATTTTACAAATGCAAGTGTTGAAGTTGAAGTAAGCACAAAGGATACTGGAAAAATTTTCCAAAACTATTTTGCAAAAATTTATGAAATAGCATTTTCAAATGCGCTTTCAAGTAGTTTCTCAGAAGAAGATTTAGAAAACCAATTAAAAGAATATTTACAAGAACAAATTACTTCAGAAGAAATAGAAACAGTTACAAATACTATAACACTTAGATTAGAAAAAGATGGTACAGAATGGAAAGTTGCAGAAGATGATGAAAATGTAGATGCATTTGTTAATGCAGTATTACCTAACTTTAGTAGTATGGTTGATGAGTTATCATCTTCAATTAATCAATAATAATTAGATTAATAATATTATAGAGCCTAAGATTGTATTTATAAAATCTTAAGGCTCTTAATTTTTTTACTATGAATATTTTTAACTTTTAAAATATTTATTAGTAATGGTTTCATATTAATCATTAACTAATATTTCTAAAAGTTTTGGATACATTTCAGTTGCTTTACTATTCCAATTTTCTACTATTTGTTTTGCTTGCTGTCTAGATCCAGCATGTGCTTGAAGGTCAAAAATTGTTATATTATTTTCTACTATTTTACATCTTACAGAAAATTCTTTTTCTGTAAGAGGTGTATATTCAGCAGAGATTGAAAATTTATCTTTTACAGTATCTAAATTTTCTTTGAATTTACTATCAACTTGTAATTTTAAAATTCCAGGAATAATATCAATAGTAAGGTTGATGGCATTTTTACCATCTTCAGTTATTTCATAAATATCAGTATTTTCTTTTTTATATTTAAAAATGTAATTATCTTCTAATAAATCTAATAAGAATTGTTCAAAATAAAAGTAATTCATATCAACAATAGATGTAACTAATTCTAATAATTCGTTATGAGAAATTGGTTTTCCAACCTTACTTAAAATATATAAAAGTAATATTTTACTTTCAGCAAGTGTTTGGTCATCTGAGTTTAGTTTCAAAATGTAAACCTCCTTAATTTTAAGAATATCCATATTATATCACAGAATTGCAAAAAGTAAATAAATTTATTGATTAAGCCTAATAAACTATGATAAAATATTTTTGATACTATATAGTTGATAAATATATTTGAAGAACAAAAGTAGAGAAAAAATTATATATTTGTTAAATATATAAAATTAAAATATGAAAGGAATAATATAATAATTATATTATTATAAGATAAAATTGAAAGATGAAATAGAAATATCAAATATGATACGTAAAATGACTGGAATGATAGACAGAGAAGAAGTAAGAAAAGAAGTAGGAAACGAAATAGCTGGTTTGTCTTTAATATCAGATCCAGAAGAATTTAAAGAATTACTTTCAAGATTTATAAAATATCCAGATGGAGTAGAAGTATTAAAAGATAAATGGAGAATTGTATATAATAATTCAAAAGTTCCTTTAGAGTTGATTAAAATATTGGCGCAAGAAGATGATATAAGAAAAGATATGCTAAGTAATGTAAATTATTTAATTGATTATGGAAATTTTGAAAATACTGGTAATTTAGCAAAAGAATTGTCAGAGCTTGAAGATGGAAATGAAGCTATTTCTAATAATTTTGAAAAATTATTAGAAGAATGTGATACTAATGCAGACTGTATTGCCATACCAGCTCTTGAAACTGAAATTGGAAGAAAAAAAGTTAAAGAAAATTTTGGATATATTAAAGATAAATTTTTTCCAAATTTAGAAAGTACAGACTTAAATCGATTTTTTAGAGTAGTTAGAGCTTTGGAAGGAATAGATGAATTTAAAGAAATATATGAAGATTATGGATTTTGGGCTGATTTATATGATCAAATAGAAGTACCAGAACCTAAAAGACCAACTTTAGATGAAATTTTAAAAGCAGGAAAAAGCCAAGCAGCAAAGTTGCATGGAGATTTTATAGCAAAAGATATAAAAGATCAAGAATTTGCTATAATGATGTATTCTAAAGATAGAGAAGAAAAGAAACTTATATTACAAAAAATTGCAAATGGAAATCAATATAAATATAAAAGTTGTGGAACACAAAGTTTTATTATACAAGCAGGGAATCAAGTAGTAAAATTAGGAGCTAAGAAAAGAAAATTTGAGATTCCATATCATCCATTAATCATGATGCCATATTTTAGAAAAGCATATAGTGATGATAGTATATTAGAAGTGTTTAATTTTGGTAATGTAAAATCAGCTAAAATAACAGATGAAAAACTTTTAGAAATGTATAAAGAATTGGAAAAAAGTGGTATAAAATGGACAGACGCAAGAAAAGATAACGTATTAGAATTATTAGAAGACAATGTGTTACCAGACTATATAAGAGAAGAAAGTGAAGATTTTAATCTTTTTGGATTTTTGAAAGACCAAAGATTTCCTACAAATGAACATAAAGTTTTAAAAAAAGGAGATATTGTAATTTGCGATCTAGATATGCTTTATGCAAAAGATGATCCTGATTATGAGGATGGACTTTTAGATGATGTTATTGAAATGTATCTACTTAGTAAAACAAAAAAGAGAGATTTAGATGATGAGGATTTTTCACATTAATAAAGAAAGTATAGTATTTTATTATTGTGATATATATTTAATTAACAATATTATTAAATAAAGTGTGATATATGTTTGATTAACTAATAAAGTGATTGTTAATATTATAATAAATTTTAATGGAAAGGAGAGTATAATTAAGAGATTTTTATTGCTTAATTATACAAGGAAAAATGGAAAGTAAATTTGATTGGAATTTGAGAGAAATTTTTGAAAATGAAGAAGCTTTAGAAAAAGCTATAAAAGATTTATATATTTTATTAGAGGAAATAAAGAAAAGTAAAGGAAAACTTGATAGTAGTGTAGATGAAGTAGCAAGATGTTATAAAAATCTTGAAAAGGCATTAGAATTACATGAAAGAATTTATGCTTATGGAATGCTTAAATATCATCAAGATATGAATAATCAAGAAAGTATGAAATTATATAAAAGAATAGAAGCTTTAACTACAGAATTTTCAGAAGCTGAAAGTTTTATATCACCTGAGATGAGTAAAATTTCAGATGAAAAATTAGAAGAATATTTAAAAGATAGTAGAATTAAAGAGTATGAAAAAACAATAAGAGATATTATAAAAGAGAAAAAACATATTTTAAGTGGAGAGCTTGAAGCAGTGCTTGCTAAATATTCAGAAGTTTTTTCTGCTTCAGAAAATGCATATGATATTTTTACAAATACAGAATTTGAATTTCCAAGTATAAAAGATGAAAATGGAAATGAATTAAAAATGAGTTCTGCATTGTTTTCAAAACATTTAATGAATAGAAATGAAGTAGTCAGAAAACAAGCTTTTGAATCTATGTATTCTTTATATAAGAAACATATAAATACAATAACAGAGCTATATTTAACAAGAGTTAAAACAAGGGTAATTTCAAGTAAACTTAGAAATTATGAATCTTCTTTAGACTCAGCAACTAACAATGATGATTCTAATGTAGCAGTTTATGAAACTTTATTAAAAGAAGTTAATAAAAATTTATATTTAAATCATGAATATCTTAAATTAAAAGCAAAACTTTTAGGAAAAGATAAAGTTCATATGTATGATGTATATGTAAATACACTTGATGTAGAAGATGAACCTATTGAATATGAAGATGCTAAAAAAACTATATTAGATGCATTAGCTATAATGGGAGAAGAATATATATCAGTATTAAAACATGCATTTGAAAATAACTGGTTAGATGTTTATGAAAAAGATAATAAAATGAGTGGAGCATATAGTATGGGGGTTCATTCTGTGCATCCATATGTTTTATTGAATTATATAAATTCTTCAAGAGATGTATCAACAATAGCTCATGAGCTTGGACACTCAATGCATAGTTATTATGCAAGTAAAAATCAAAATATTATTAATGCAAATTACACAATAATGGTAGCAGAAGTTGCATCTACAGTAAATGAAATAATACTTGCAAATTATTTAATAAATAAAGAAACTAATAAAAATAAAAAAGCAGCTTTAATAAATGAACAATTAGATATGATTAGAGCAACATTAATTAGACAGGCAATGTTTGCAGAATTTGAAAAAGATGTACATTCAAAAATTGAAGCTGGAGAAAGTTTAACATCAGAAAATTTAAATAATATTTATTTTGAATTAGTAAAAAAATATTTTGGAGATGCAAGCATAATTGATGAAGAAATAAAATATGAATGGGCTAGAATTCCCCATTTTTATAGATGTTTTTATGTATATAAATATTCAACAGGTATAACTTCAGCAATAGTAATTGCAAATAAAATTTTATCAGGAGAGTCTGGATATGTTGAAAAATATATAAAAATGTTAAGTATGGGTGGATCAAAAGATTCTTTAAGTTTACTAAGAAGTGTAGATGTTGATTTAGAAAAAGAAGAAACTTATGAAGAAGCTTTTAAGTACTTTGAAAATAAATTAGAAGAACTAAAACATTTAATAGAAGATTAATTTTCACACAAAAAACATAATAATGTTATATAAACAAATAAATAATATGAGAAATTCTAATAACATAAATAAAATGAGTTTATTAAAAAGACTAATAAATATTAAAAATATTGGAGGACAGAGATGATGGCAGATGTAACAGTTTTAGTAGTAGATGATGAATCTAGAATGAGAAAATTAATTAAAGATTTTTTAATACAAAAGGATTATAATATATTAGAAGCAGAAGATGGTGAAAAAGCACTAAAGGTTTATGAAGAAAATAAGGAAAAAATAAATTTAATTTTGCTAGACGTTATGATGCCAAAACTAGATGGTTGGTCTGTACTTCGTCAAATTCGTCAGTCAAATAAAGCTTTACCAATTGTAATGCTTACAGCAAGAGCAGAGGAACAAGATGAATTATTTGGTTTTGAACTTGGAGTAGATGAATATATTACCAAACCATTTAGTCCTAAAATATTAGTTGCTAGAGTAGAGGCTATATTAAAAAGAACAAAACCAGAATCAAGAGAATTAAAAAGTTATGATGGAATTGTTATTGATAATGAAGGAAGAACAGTTACAGTAGATGGAAAACAAGTAGAGTTAAGCTTTAGAGAATATGAGCTTTTAAAATATTTATTAGATAATGAAAATATAGCATTATCAAGAGATAAAATATTAAATACAGTTTGGAATTATGATTATTATGGGGATTCAAGAACTATAGATAGTCATATTAAAAAGATTAGACACAAATTAGGAAAAAAAGGAAAACATATTCAAACAATAAGAGGTATTGGTTATAAATTTGAAATAAAATAGGGGACTATAAAACATGATAAAAAAGAAAATATTTAAGTCTGTACGTACTAAATTATTTCTTACTTTATGTGTAGTTATTTTTATGATAATTGCGTTTTTCGTAATAATAAATAATTCTGTTTTAGAAGCATTATATTATTATTCTAAAAAAGAAGCTACATTAAATACTTATGATTATATTAATACCAATATACCTAAAGTTTTAATTGATCAAGAAAAAGAAAAATACGAATTAGAACTTGAGAAAATTTCGGTAAATAATAATTTTGAAATTTTAATTTTGAATGGTGAAGAAATAGTTTATACTACTAATAAAAATTTTTTACCAGAATTTGGAACAATTAATGAAATAAAATCTGATGTAAAATATAGTATTTTTAATAAATCAGATATTATGTACTCACAAGATAGAGTAGATATAAGAAGGATTAAAGATAAAAAAACTGGTATAAGTTATATATTATTAAAAGGATTTTTAGAAAATAAAAATGAGATTTATATAAGATTACCAATTACACCTATACAAGATAGTGTAGATATTTCAAATAGATTTATTTATATTATAGGTGTTGTAACAGTGGGACTTGGAGCAGTTGCAATTACTTTTATTACTCAAAGATTTACTAAACCGATTGAAGAATTAAATGATATTGCAAATGAGATGAGTAATTTAAATTTCAAGAGAAAATATAGAATTAATGATAATGAAGATGAAATTGACGAGCTTGGTAAAAGTATAAATACTCTTTCTGATAAGCTAGAAGAAACAATTAATAAATTAAAAATAAATAATAGTGAATTAGAAAAAGATATTGAAGCAAAATCTAAAATTGATGAAATGAGAAAACAATTTATTTCTGATGTATCACATGAACTAAAAACTCCAATTTCTTTAATTCAAGGATATGCAGAAGGATTGGTAGAAAATGTAACTACTGATGAAGAAAGCAAAAAATTTTATGCAGAAGTAATTTTAGATGAAGCTAATAAAATGGATAAATTAGTAAAACGTCTTTTAGAGCTTATGAAATTGGAATATGAAGATAGAAAGTTTAATGATACTAAATTTGATATAGTAGAATTGATAAATGAAGTAATAAGAAATTCACAAGTTGTTTTAAATGAACAAAATATTGAAGTAGAATTTAAAGAAAAAGAATCTATATATGTATATGCAGATGATTTTTATATAGAGCAAGTAATAAGTAATTATTTTACAAATGCAATAAAAAATGTATTAGAAGTAGATGGAAAAAAGAAAATAAAAATAGCAATAAAAAATGGAAAAGAGTTTGGAAAATTAAAAATCACAGTATTTAATACAGGAAAGAATATAGATGAGGAAAATTTAAATAGAATCTGGACAAGATTTTATAAAGTAGATGAATCACGTACACGTTCTAAGGGAGGAACAGGCATTGGTCTTGCTTTAGTTAGAGCAATAATGACTAAATATCAAAGTCAGTATGGTGTTAGTAATAAAAAAGATGGAGTAGAATTTTATTTTGAAATTTCTAAAGAGAAATAAAGTTTAATCGAAAATAAATTAAATACATAGTAAAATGAAAAATAAGAAATAGAGAAACCACAAAGTGGTTTGTTAGTAAATGTGTAATAAACCATTCTACCACTCAAAGTAGAATGGTTTATTTTTATTAAATTATATGAAATTTATATTTTTTTTAAAAAACTATTTACAAAATAAAAAAATCGTAGTATTATAATTAAAATTTATTTCAAAGTAAATTTAAAAATCTTAAGGTCGTTTTTTCTTGACCAAAAAAAATCAATTTTTTAAAAATTTAATAAGAAAAGAGGTGAGGTTTTGTTTTAGTTATACAAAATTAAATCTTAACATGATTTCTTTTGTTTTTAGTATAGTAATTACTATTATTGGAGGAGTGATTATTAATTCACATGATAATGTAAATATAAATACAAGAATAGAAGAATATCATGAAAATACAAATGAAATTATTGCTATTTCTGAGTTTGAAGATAGTAATACAATTTCTCAAAATCTTGTAGAAGATAAAAGTATCTGGCAGTTAGAAATTCCAAAGATAAATTTAATAGCAAGTATTAGTGAAGGCACTAATACAGAAATATTAGATGAATATATAGGTCATTTTGAAGAAACTTCAAAAGATAATGGTAATATTGTACTTGCTGCACATAACAGAGGTTATAAAGTAAATTATTTTGAGAAAGTGAAAGAACTTGAAATAGGAGATGAAGTTATTTATACATATAATGGCAATAGACGAATATATGTAATTAACTATAAAACAATTATTAAAGATACAGATTGGGAAAATTTGAAAAATACAGAAGAAAACAGAATAACACTAATAACTTGTGTAGAAAATGAGCCTGAATATAGAAGATGTGTACAGGCTATAGAAATTTAAAATAAGAAAGGAGAGAGTATTTTTATACAATAGGAAAGTTATAATTATTTATTGTATAAAATACTCAAAAAATAAATGAAAAAAATTATTAGTATAACATTATTGTTTATTTTAATTGCAAGTGTATGTTATAACAGCTTTGCTTTTGAAATAGGTCAAAAAGATTTAAAGTTAATAAAACAGTGTGAAGGTTATCTTAAATATCAAGGAAGTGAAAAGAAAGCACCATATGTTGTTTATCAAAAAAATGGAAGAAATTATCCAGCATACTGCTTAAATGCAGACCGTAATGGTATTGGAACTTCTGGAGTGGGAAACTATAGTGTTTCTGTAGATAGCAGAATTAGTAATGTAGCTGTATGGAGAATGATTATAAATGGTTTTCCATATAAAACACCAGCTGAGTTAGGTGCAGCAAATGACGAAGAGGCGTATACTGCTACTAAATTTGCTGTATATACAGCATTATATAATAGAAATCCAAATGATTATACTGCTGTAGATACAGAAGCAGGTAGAAGAACTTTAGAAGTTTATAGAAAAATAGTAGAAGCAGGACAAAATTGTACAGAAACAATAGAAGATAATTTGCAAGTGTCAATTACTACAGAAAGTGAAAAATGGAAAATTGATAATATTGATAAAGAATCGGTAAGCAAGATTTATAATTTTAATTCACAGGTAAGTAGAGGGACATATAAAGTAAATGTTGAAGGAAAATTACCAGAAGGATTTAAGATAACAGATATAAATAATAATGAGAAAACTACTTTTAATATTAATGAAAAATTTAAAGTAATAATACCTATAAGAAATTTAGTAGAAAATGAAAGTTTTAGAATAACAGCAAGTGCTATTTTTCAAACAAAACCAGTATTATATGGGAAAACAGCAATAGCAGGAACACAAAATTATGCAATAGCAGGTTTTGTATATGAAGATGGTGAAACTTCATATGTAGATGAATATTCTAGAAATATTACAAAAATAAACATAATAAAGCAAGATGGAGAAACAAAAAATAAGCTTCAAGGTGTAAGATTTAATATATTAGATTCAAATAAAAGTATTATACACGAGAATTTAACTACAAATAATAGAGGTGAGATTATACTTGAGAATATGATACCGGGAAAATATTATATTCAAGAAATGGAGACACTTTCAGGATATAATTTATATACAGATTTAATTGAAATAAATTTGGAATTAAATGAAGAAATTAAGGTTACAGTTAATAATATTCCAATAAAAAATACATTAGTAGATAAAGATAAGGAGGCTATAGAAGTTTCTTCAAAATTTGAGAAATCAGAATATAGTGAAAATACAGTAGCTACTATAAAAAATACTGTAACAGAAGATAATTTAGAAAATGTAAGTAATACTGAAAATAAAACTAATATTTCTAATAAGAATAATACAACTAATAAAAAATTACCAGTTACAGGATATTAAAAAATGTGAAAGACTTTTAATGTTTGAAATTAAAAGTCTTTTCTTTTTTTATATTCTTAATATATGTTTTGCTTTATCAATATCTTCTTGAGAAGGAGGAATAACACTTTCAAGTTCATAAGTATCTCCAAGTTCTTCCCATTTAAATTTTCCTAAGTTATGATAAGGTAAAAGTTCTACTTTTTCAACATTTTTAAGAGTATCAATAAATTTTTTTAAGTTTTGTAAGTCAAATTTGTCATCAGTATATCCAGGTACTAATACTTGTCTTATCCAAACAGGAATATTTATATTACTTAAATATTTTGCAAATTCAATATTATTTTTATTTGAAACTCCTGTAAGATTTATTGATTTTTGTTCATCAATATGTTTTATATCTAAAAGTACTAGATCTGTATATTTTAATAATTCCTTTATTTCAGATGATATAGGAATACTTCCAGCTGTATCAAGTGCAGTATGAATTTTATGAGCTTTTAATTCTTTAAAAAGTTCTGTAATAAATTCTGCTTGAAGTAAGGGTTCACCTCCTGATATAGTAACTCCACCACCAGAATTATCCATATAAGATTTATAATTTAGTATTTCTTTTACTAATTCGTTTACTGAAGTAGGGGTGCCTGAATTAAAATTCCAAGTATCACGGTTATGACAATATTTACATTTTAAAGTACATCCTTGCATAAATATAACAAAACGTATACCAGGTCCATCAACTGTTCCAAAAGTTTCTATTGAATGAATTTTTCCTATCATAATAATTCTCCTAATTGATATGTATATCGAATTGATTAATATTATAAAAACGGACATTTTAGAATTTTAAATATTACTCAAAATGTCCGTTTTACTAATATTTATAAAATTTAAATATTAGTTGATATTAATTATCTTATATTTTCATGAATTGTTCTATTAATAACATCTAATTGTTGTTCTCTAGTTAATTTGATAAAGTTTACTGCATATCCAGATACTCTAATTGTAAGTTGAGGATATTTTTCAGGATGTTCCATAGCATCTTCTAATAATGCTCTATCAAAAACATTAACATTTATATGATGACTAAATTTAGCAAAATATCCATCAAGTAAAGCTGTTAAATTTGTAATTCTAGAATTATCATCTTTACCTAAAGCATTAGGGACTATTGCAAAAGTATAAGAAATACCGTCTTCAGCGTATTTATAAGGTAATTTTGTCATAGTATTTAAAACAGCTAAAGCACCATGAGTATCTCTACCATGAATTGGATTTGCGCCTGGTCCAAATGGTGCACCATCTTCTCTACCATCAGGAGTATTTCCTGTTGCTTTTCCATATACAACGTTAGAAGTTATAGTTAATATTGACATTGTAGGTTTTGAATTTCTGTATGTTGGTTGTTGTTTTAATTTATTCATAAACATTTTTACGATATCTACTGCTATTGAATCGACTCTATCATCATCATTACCATACTTAGGAAAGTCACCTTCTATTTTATAGTCAACTGCTAAACCAGATTCATCTCTAATAACCTTAACTTTAGCATATTTCATTGCAGAAAATGAATCAGCTACTATAGATAATCCAGCGATACCACAAGCCATAGTTCTTAAAATTTCTTTATCGTGTAGTGCCATTTCCAATTTTTCGTAAGCATATTTATCATGCATGTAATGGATTATATTTAAAGCGTTCATATAAACTCTAGCAACCCAATCACACATTCTATCAAATTTTTCCCAAACTTCATCAAAATCTAAATATTCTGATGTAACAGGTTCACGTCTACTTGTGATTTGTTTTCCAGATTTTTCGTCTCTACCACCATTAATAGCGTATAATAAAGTCTTGGCTAAATTTGCTCTAGCTCCAAAGAATTGCATTTGTTTACCTATTCTCATTGCAGATACACAACAAGCTATTCCATAATCATCACCCCAGTATTCTCTCATTAAGTCATCATTTTCATATTGAATAGAACTTGTTTTAATTGATAATTTTGAACAATAGTCTTTAAATCCTTTTGGAAGTCTTGTAGACCATAAAACAGTTAAGTTTGGTTCTGGAGCAGGGCCTAATGTTTCTAATGTGTGTAATACTCTAAAAGAATTTTTAGTAACTAAAGTTCTACCATCAATTCCCATACCGCCAATACTTTCAGTAACCCAAACAGGATCACCACTAAATAATTCATCATATTCTGGTGTTCTTAAAAATCTAACCATTCTTAATTTCATAACGAAATGATCCATAATTTCTTGAGCTTCTTCTTCTGTTAATATACCTGCTTTGATATCGTGTTCAAAGTATATATCTAAAAATGTAGATGTTCTACCAATACTCATAGCAGCACCATTTTGTTCTTTTATAGCTCCTAAGTAACCAAAATAAGTCCATTGCACAGCTTCTTTGGCATTTGATGCTGGTTTAGAAATATCAAAACCATATTTATTTGCCATTACTTTTAATTCTTCTAATGCAGCAATTTGGTCAAAATGCTCTTCTCTTTGTCTAATAATTTCTTCTGAAAGATTAAATTCTTGTAAATTAGCAAAATCTTTTTTCTTTTCTTCTATTAGAAAATCAACACCATAAAGAGCAACTCTTCTATAATCACCGATTATTCTTCCACGACCATATCCATCTGGAAGACCAGTAATAAGATGAGAACTTCTAGCTGCTCTTATTTCTGGAGTATATGCTGTAAAAACACCATCATTATGAGTTCTTCTATAATTATGATAAATATCTTCTAATTTATCAGAAACTTTTGTATTATATGCTTCGCAAGATTTTTCAACAATTCTTATACCACCATTTGGCATAATTGCTCTTTTTAATGGACTATCAGTTTGAAGTCCTACAATTTGTTCTAAATTTTTATCTATATATCCAGCATCATGACTTGAAATTGTAGAAGCAATGTCATTAGAAATTGCTAAAACACCACCAGCTTCTCTTTCTTTTTTATATAAATCTAATACTTCATTCCAAAGTTTATTAGTTTTTTCAGTAGCATTTGTTAAAAAAGAAGCATCACCTTCATATGGTGTATAATTTTTTTGAATAAAATCTCTAACATTTACTTCTTCTTGCCAAGCACCTGATGTGAAATTTTTCCATTGATCAAATTTCATATTTTCCTCCTTAAATGGTATTTTTATTTTTACCTTATTTTAATATTATATTCTAATTTAAAGTAATTTTTTCAACTACAAATTCTAACATATTAGGTAACAATTTTCAAGTAAAAAATTATTGTTTATTTTCTGATTTTTTAGTAATTGACATTAATTTTTTTAAAATATATAATTATAAAAAATATAAAAGGGGCGTTAAATATGAAAGTAATATTAGCATCACAATCACCAAGAAGAGCAGCAATATTAGATTTAGCAAAAATTGATTTTGAGGTATTACCAAGTAATTATGAAGAAAAAATAGCAAATGGACTTGATATAGAAGAACAATCAAAAGAATTAGCTTTTGGGAAAGCATTAGATGTGTTTAATAATACTCAAGGAGATAGAGCGATAATAGGTGCAGATACTATTGTTGTAAAAAATAATAGAATATATGGAAAACCAAAAAGTAGAGATGAAGCCATACGAATGTTAACAGAACTTCAAGGAGATGATCATGAAATTTATACAAGTTTAGCAATTTTAATTGAAGAGCAAGGGGAGTATAAAGAATATAAAGAAGTTTCTATAAGTACTATAACAGTTAGAGAAATGTCAGAAGATGAAATAATAGAATATGTTGATGAAGAAAGACCATATGACAAAGCAGGAGCATATGCAATTCAAAGTTGTTTTAGTAAATACATAGAAAAAATAGATGGAAATTATATGGCAATTGTAGGTCTTCCTATTAATAGAGTTTATGAAATTTTAAAAGAAAATGAAGTATTATAATAAGTTTTTAATGTATTAATTAATAAGATTAAAACAGCTTTTTTAGTGATATAAGTTTTTAAAAGATATAATAAAAATGAATTAAAATATGAAATTATTAATAGTGAATTTCTAGATGAAGGGCTTATGTAAATAAAAGTAGAACAATAATTATTGTAAAAAATAATGAAAATTCAAAAAAATGATTTCTTTTAAATTAGAAATCATTAAAAAAATTATTTATTCATTTTTGCAAATACTTTAAATTGAAGAGCTTTTTTTACTAAGTCCCATTCGTCATCTGGTATATCTGAAACATAAACAGTATTACCTTTTTCCTTTATTATTTCTAAGATATCAAGATTTGCATATCTGCTATTTTGTTCAAAAATATCATCATTATTATTTATGGCTACATAATTTTTTCCATTCTCTTGACAAGTAAAAGAAAAAATTAAATCCATATCTAAAAGTTCTTTATCTGTGTTAAAAATTCTAATATTTTTCATTTGTACCTCACACTATCAACTAATTAATTGGTTTTAAAGTTTGAAAAAATGGATTTGATAATAAATCATCATCTGATATTGGATTAGAATTACCATCATTTTTTGAAACTACATCTTCATTAGTAGTATCTTTAAAGATTCCTAGTATTTTACGCATTTCTTCAATAGTTAGAAGATTTGCTTTATATAAAACTAATGCACTTGTTTCTGGAATATAATTAAAATTTCCCACTTGAACCATAGCATTAGAAGTTTTATAATATTCAGCCATTTTTGAAGTTAAAAGAGAGGTGTTATAAAAAGCTTTTAAAGTTTCTAAATCTTGCTTTAATAAAACTAACGACCCTTTACAAGGAAAGACAACTCTCATTAAATTTTCACGCTCCTATAATAATACGATATAAAATATCTTATCAATAATATAATTTTTTTTCAACATTTTATTCAAATTTTTTATTTCATTTTTATCTTTTTTATCTTTTTATTATAAATTGTATTTGTTGTTTCTAGTTTATAATGTCAAAATTATTTTATATAAATTTATTTATATAAAAATATGGATTTGAATTCTAAAAAAGATGTGATATAATTCATACATTAAAAATTTAGAACATAAAATATGAAGATTTTAGAAAGGAATCAGTTGAAAATTTTTATATAAGGAGATTATTACAAAATTTCATAATATAAAATATTTGTTAAATTTAACTGATTATATTAGAAAGAAATGAATTTAAATATAGTTTTAGTAGAACCAGAAATACCTCAGAATACAGGTAATATAGCAAGAACATGTGCTGCAATAGGTGCAAAACTTCATTTAGTTTATCCACTTGGATTTTCAATTTCTGAAAGAGAAGTAAAAAGAGCAGGATTAGATTATTGGGATAAACTAGATATAGAAGAACATACAAGTTTTTCAAGATTTTTAGAAAAATATAAACCAGAAGAGAATAATATGTTTTTTGTAACAACAAAAGGAAAACATGTTTATTCAGATGTTAAATTTTCAGAAATGGATGAGGTATTTGCTTTGTTTGGAAAAGAGACAAAGGGCTTACCAGAAGACATTTTAATGAAATATTTAGATAAAACAATAAGAATACCAATGAGAAAGACTTTACGTTCATTAAATCTATCTAATTCTGTCGCTATTGTAGCATATGAAATATTTAAACAAGCAAATTTTGAAAACTTAGAAGAAATAAGTTCATATTTTGATTAAATAAAACTTTATTTTTATAAAATTATAGTATATTATATTGTAAATAAATATTGGGGGATTATAATATGAAAAATGTGATAATATATGTAGTATTATTTTTAATTTTATTAGGAACAATTTTCTTATTTACAGGTTGTACATTAAAAGTAGAAACTACTGATAATTCAGTATCAGCTTCAGTAGATGGAGAAACTACTGAAAAGGTAGATAGTATAATTGATTGGATAAAAGAAAGAATAAACAGAGTGTTTAATACAGAAGAGAAATCTGAAATACAATCTGCTTAAAATTAAGGAGGAAATAATGAAAAAAGTATGTAGTTTAATTATTTTAATAGTATTAATGTTTACATTAACAGGGTGTAGCTCAAAGAGCGAGAACAAAGCAAATACAACATCTACAAAAAATACTTCAAAACAAAATAGTGTATCAAATACTTCAAAAGTAAATTCAGAAAGCTCAAAATATGATAATGCAGACTATGCTGCAAGTGCTGAAAAACAAATGTCAATGCCAGAAGAAGGAGAGATGGTAGCGATATTACATATAAAAAATTTTGGAGATGTTAAAGTTAAATTTTTTGAAGATATAGCTCCAAAAGCTGTTGAAAACTTTGTAACTCATGCTAAAAATGGATATTATAATGGATTAACTTTCCATAGAGTAATTGATGAATTTATGATACAAGGTGGAGATCCAGAAGGTAATGGAACAGGTGGAAAAAGTATATGGGGAGAAGGATTTGGTGCAGAATTAGATACTAGATTAGTACCATATAGAGGTTCATTATGTATGGCAATGTCTATGCTACCAAATAGTATAGGAAGTCAATTCTTTATTACACAAGCTCATTACTCAAGTCAAATGGAATCATATTTTAAAGGATTTCCTACACAATTAATAGAGCAATATAAAAAATATGGTGGATATTTAAGTTTATTTATGGAATATACAGTATTTGGTCAAGTTTATGAAGGAATAGAAGTAGTTGACAAAATAGCACAGGTTGAAACAACAATGTCAGATAGCGGTGAAAAAAGTAAACCAGTAGAAGATGTAATTATCGAAAGTATTGAAGTAACAACTTATAAGAAATAGGAGATATAAAGATGAGTAACGAATTTGAAATAAGTGATAAAGTACTTGATATAGCAAAAGAAGTTGAAAAAGAATTAGAACCGATTTTTAATCAATATGAAATTAATTGTATGAAAACTAGTAGTAGAGTTTTAAGAGCTTTTCAAAATAATAAAGTATCAACAACAGATTTTAATGAAGTAACAGGATATGGATATTATGATGCTGGTAGAGAAAAATTAGAAAAAATATATGCAGAGATTTTTAAAGCAGAAGATGCGATTGTTAGACCACAAATAATGTCTGGAACACATGCATTAACTCTTACTTTATTTGGATTATTAAAATATGGTGATACAATGATAAGCATTTCTGGAGAACCTTACGATACTTTAAAAAGTGTTATAGGACTTTCAGGAGACAGTGAAAATTCCTTAATAAAACATGGAATAAAATACGAACAAATAGAACTTGTAAACAATGATTTTGATTATGAAAAAATTGAAGAAAGAGTAAAACAAGGCGGTATTAAATTAATTGAGATTCAACGTTCAAGAGGATATTCACAAAGAAAAAGTTTAAATATAGATAAAATTGAAAAAGTAATAAAACTTATAAAAAGTTTAGATTCTAAAATAATAGTAATGGTTGATAACTGCTATGGAGAATTTGTTGAAGATAAAGAACCAACAGAAGTTGGAGCTGATATTTTTGTAAGTTCATTAATGAAAAACTTAGGTGCAGGAATAGCAACAAGTGGTGGATATATAGTAGGAAGAAAAGATTTAATATATCAAGTAGCAGAAAGACTTACAGCACCTTGTATAGGAAAAGATTTAGGTGCAAACTTTAATCAAATGCTTTCATATTATAAAGGTATTTTTATGGCGCCATCAGTTGTAAAATCAGTTTTAAAAACAATGACTTTTGCAAGTAGAATGCTAGAAAAATTTGGATTTGATGGAGTGAGTCCAAGATATGATGAAAAAAGAGCTGATATAATTCAAACTATAGAATTAAAATCAGAAGAAAAATTAGTTAAATTTTGTCAAGGGGTTCAAAAAGGTTCTCCTATAGAAGCATATGTAAAGCCAGTGCCTGACGAAATGCCAGGTTATCCTCATAAAGAAATTATGGCTGGTGGAAGTTTTACACCAGGTGCAACAATTGAACTTAGTTGTGATGGACCACTTTGTGAGCCATATACTGCATATATGCAGGGGGGATTAACTTATGAATATGGAAAATTAGGAATATTAATTGCAATAGAAAATATGTTAAGAAATGAGGAATAAAAATGTGGTTTATATGTGCTTTACTTACAACATTAATATGGGGACTAGCAGAATTATTTTATAAAAAAAGTGCAGTAGAAAATGAAAAATATAGCCATTTAAAAACATGTATATGTGTTGGGGTAGTTATGGGAATACATGCAATTTATGTATTATTGACTTCTGATATACAATATGATTTTAAAAATATAATAATGTATTTACCAGTATCATTTTGTTATATTTTTTCAATGGCATTATCTTTTTTTGGTATGAAATATATAGAAGAGTCTATATCTGACCCAATAGAAAATACATCAGGCGCTATTACATCAATATTGTGTTTTGTTATATTAGGTCAAGCAATTGGTAAATTATCTATACTTGGAATAATATTAATTGTTATAGGTATTTTAATGATAGGCTTTTTAGAGATGAGAAGTGATAATGAAAGACAAAAAAGGCTAGGAAAGAAGATGGCAATAATTGCTTTTACAATGCCATTTCTTTATGCAATTTTTGATGCTTTAGGAAGTTTTTTAGATGCATATTTTTTAGAATTAGAAACATCACCATTATTAATGGTTACAGAAGATACGATTGAGTTAGTTGCAAATACATCATATGAATTAACATTTGCAATTTCAGCAATTATACTTGCGTTATATATTATTTTAAAGAAAGAAAAGATAGATATAATCAATCAAAAAGATAAAATGCTTGCAGCTATATGTGAAACAATAGGACAATTTACATATGTATATGCAATGAGTGGAAATGCAATAATCGCAGCTCCAATGATTTCATCAGTTTGTGTAGTTTCAGTAATACTTTCAAGAATATTTTTAAAAGAAAAATTAACGAGAAAACAATATTTAGCAATTACAAGCGTAATAATAGGAATATTAGTATTAGCAGTTGCAGAAGTTATATAAATAAAATGTAATTAAATTATTTAATATAGAAGTACCCTCGAATTGTTAGATAAAGATACAATTCGGGGGTACTTCTATATTATAGGGATTATAAGAAATTTTTTGTGATTTTCATAATATTCTTTTTGATTATAAAGAATAATTATATATTATAAAAATACTAATTATAAAATTATTTATTATTATAAAAATAATTTTTATGTAAAATTTTGTAGAATAAAAAAAATAAAAATAATTTTTTTTATTTAATAGGATTAAAATTCTTAGAAATACAAGGAATATAAGTTGATTTTAAATTTAAAATTAAGTTTGACAAAAAAATATATTAAGATTAAAATTATTGTGATATATTTTGTAAGAAATATTAAAAAAATATAACAAAAAAAATGATAAATTTGCTAATTTAGGTTGATATTTTCTAGAATATATTGTATTATATTATATGTACAATATTAAAGAATACTACCTAAAGGAGGTTTTTTATAAATTATGATAAAAAAAGTATCAATAATGGTAATAATGATTGTAACATTAGTAGTAATACTTGGTTCTTTTATGAGTGTAATGGCTGTTACAGGAGAAGAAGTTTTAAATTCAGAACAAGCAACAGAATTAGTAAAAATAAAAGAATCAGCAAAAGATAAGTTAGCCGAATATGTTGAAAAATATGGCTCTACTCCATATGGAGTAGCAGCATATATACTAAATATAGTAAGAATTTATAGTATACCATTTTGTTTTATAGGTATAGCAATTGGATCTATATTTCAATATGTATTGGGTATAAGAAAATTAGATGTTAGGGATAGAGGACTTGTGTTGATTATGACATTCGTAACAATCTTATTAATATGCCAAGTACTACCATTAATTTTTGCTATAGTAGTAAATGGTTGGAGGGGTTAAACAAATGAAAGTTTTATTTGCGGTTAGTAGTGAAAGCATTTCAGATGCTATAATCAAAAGGTATCAAAAAGAATATAAGGAAATTCTTTCTTATAAAAATGTTTATTACTTCAACGCAATATTAAAAGAGATACAAAAAGATAAAACTTATGATAGAATAGTTATAAGTGAAGATTTAGAACCATTTTCAAATAATAATTATGAAGCAATAGATAAATTTATCTTTGAAAAACTTGATAATATTAGCGACGAAGCTCAAGATATTGATGGAAATGAAACTTCCATAATTTTAATATGTTCAGATAGACATACTAAAGGAAGTTCTTTTTTAGTTAAACTTTTTGGTATAGGAATTTATAATGCACTTTTAGGTAATGACAGAAGCATGGAACAAGTGTGCAGATTAATAAATAAACCTAGAGTAAAAAAAGAAGCTAAAAGTTATTATAAAATTGATGCTGATGATGTTAATTACAGTAATAAAAGTGAAAAAGAAGTAAGTGAATTAGAGATTCAAAACATATTAACTCATTTCAAAAAGCTAGGAAAAAATACTGATAAATTTGCTGATAGCTTTAATAGCATAGCTTCACAATATACAGATGAACAATTAAAAATAATAATTAATTGTTTACCAATAAATGTAAAAGCAGTTTTAGAGGAAGATTGTCCAAAATATCAAGAAATAATGTCAGTTAATGGCATGATGCAAAGAGTAAATAAAGAATCTATGAAAACAAAAGAAGCTCAAAAACAAACTGGAATAAAAATAGATATTATAGAAAATAAAATGAATCAAGCAAAAATGTCTGGACCAATTGTTATACCAGCTTCTGTAAGAACTTCTAAAAATAAAGGTCCTGCACCAGTAAGACCAATGGGAAATGATATAGAAATAAAATCTGAAAATAAAGATGCTTCTAAGATTAAAAAAGTTGTAAAAAGAGTAGAAGAACCAAAACAAATTGAATCTACAAGGCCAGCAAGACCTCAAGTAAATTCAGCAAAATCAGAAGCAAGAAGAGAAAATATTGTAAATAAACAACAACCTGATTCTTTGAAAAAAGCAAAATCATCATCTCTTGATGATATAGTAGCAGGTGTTAATATTACTAATGAAGATAGAAAGGATACAACACCTAAAATGAAAGTATCAAAAGAAGAAAATGAAGAAATTGCTGTTTCAATGGAAGAAAAGAAAAAAGGCAGAGGAAGACCAAGAAAGGAACCTTCATCTGATGTGCAAGTTAAACCAAAGGGAAAAAGAGGAAGACCAAAAAAACAATTAGAAGAAGTAGAAGAAAATGATGAAGTATTATTACCTAACATAAATAATGATTTTGAAGAAGAAGTAATGTTACCAGGAATAGATAATTTTGATGATGAAATATTACCAGGTTTAGATGGTTTTGAAGATGCAGACAACGAAGATGGAATGTTACCAGGCTTAGATGATTTTGAAGATGCAGACAACGAAGATGGAATGTTACCAGGCTTAGATGATTTTGAAGATGCAGACGACGAAGATGGAATGCTACCAGGTTTAGATGATTTCGAAGATGCAGACGACGAAGATGGAATGCTACCAGGTTTAGATGATTTCGAAGATACAGATGACGAAGATGGAATGCTACCAGGTTTAGATGATTTCGAAGATGCAGACGACGAAG
>CAMSWH010000017.1 GCA_947064765.1 uncultured Clostridium sp. | reverse complement strand
AGTAATTGAAAAAAAGTAATTGAAAAAAAGTAATTGAAAAAAGTAATTGAAAAAAGTAATTGAAAAAAAGATATTTTATATATTAAAAATAAAAAAATAAAAAAGAAAGTTATCATAGTATTATAACTTTCTAAAAAAAATAATCGTATATTCTACGATTATTTTAATGTATTTAATTTTTTTGATAAGCTTGATTTTTTTCTTGAAGCTGTATTAGCTTTGATAACATTTTTTGTGCAAGCTTGATCTATTTTTTTAACAGCTTCTTTAAATGTAGCTTCTGCTTTTGATTTATCTCCTTCTGCAACAGCAGCTTCAAATGTTTTAACAGCTGTTTTATATGCAGATTTTACCATATTATTTTGTAAAGTTTTCTTTTCAATTACACTTACTCTTTTTATAGCTGATTTAATGTTTGGCATATATTTTGCACCTCCTCTTAATTCATAAAGTAAATTTTACTTCAAACATTTTAACATGAATATATTTAAAAATCAAGCGTTTTATAAAAAAAAGTATACATATAAGAAAAAATTGTTATTTTCACAAAAAATTCACATTTATAGATAACAATAAACTTGTATTATTCAAAATTCTGTGATATAGTGTGGGCAAAATAATACTAAGGAGGAATTTTATGATAGCTTTAGGTTCTGACCATGGTGGATATAAATTAAAAGAAGAAATAAAAAAATATTTAGATGAAATAGGAATTAAATATAAAGATTTTGGAACATATAACGAAGAAAGAACAGATTATCCATTATATGCAAAAAAAGTTGCAGAAGCAATCCAAAATAAAGAATGCGAAAGCGGAATTTTAATGTGTAGATGTGGGGCAGGAATGTCTATAGTAGCGAATAAGTTTAAAGGTATTAGAGCTGCATTAGTATTTAATCAAGAAACTGCTGCAGCATCAAAAGCAGATGACAATATAAATGTTTTAGTAGTACCAGCTGAATATATGAGTACATCAGAAGTAATTGCAAGTATGAGAGCTTGGATTGCAACAGAATTTAAAGGTGGAAGATATTTAGAAAGATTACAAATGATTGAAGAAATTGAAAATGAGAATATGAAATAGTGAGGTTAAGATTATGTGGGGAGATATAGCGATAGCCTTTACAATAGCGTTTTTAACAGCTTTTATGGCAACGCCACATACAATAAATTTAGCTAAAAAATTAGGGGCAGTAGATACACCTAAAGATGCAAGACGTATAAATAGGATTACTATGCCAAGATTAGGTGGACTAGCTGTAATAGCAGGTTTCTTTGTATCAATAATATATTTATTAATTGTAATGACTGTAGAAAATAAAATAGACTTGTATCAAGATAATTATATTAGAAAAATAATAGGATTTGTACTTGGAGCATTAATAATTGGAGTGACTTGTTTTATTGATGATGTAAAAGGAGTTCCAGCGTTAGTAAAATTAATAGCTCAAATAATAGCGGCTATTGTCGTAATAAAATTTGGAATACGTATTGATAACCTAGATATATCTTTTATAAAAATAGAAAATACAGGATTAGGTTATTTCTTTTATTTAGCTCTTACAATAGCATGGATAGTAGGAATAACTAATGCTATGAATTTAATTGATGGATTAGATGGATTATCAACAGGAATTTCATTAATTTCGTGTTTATCATTACTTATAATATTTTCACTTAATAACTCACCAATAATATCAATAGTATTAATAACAGCTTTAGGTGGAGCATTATGTGGATTTTTACCATATAATTTTAATCCAGCCAAAACTTTTATAGGAGATACAGGATCAAACTTTTTAGGATATTGTTTATCAATAATTTCTATTTTAGGTATAGCCAAAACATATACAGCTATAGTAATTGTAGCACCTTTAATGGTACTTGCATTACCTATATTTGATACAGTATTTGCTATAATAAGAAGAATAATACATGGAAAATCTTTAAAAGCGATAATAGAACCAGATGCAGGTCACTTACATCATCAAATGTTAAAAAAAGGATTTACACAAAAACAAGCTGTTTTAATTCTTTATGGAATTAGTGCTATATTTGGGATGTTTGCAATAATACTTATGGATAGTGGAATTTGGAAAGCATTATCTTTTGCAATGATTGTAATTGTTATAATTGCAATGGGATATAAAGAATTTTTTAAACAACGATTATTAGAAGATGTTTCTGAAGAGGAAAAAGAAGTAAACAATAAAATATAAAATTAGAATATAAAATAAAAATAGGGGCAAACTTATAAAAGTCTTGCCTCATTTTTTATTTTTTGTATTTAATAATATAATAAAAAATTCTATAGCAAAATACTGATAAACATATTGTAAAGAAAAAAATAATTTTATTTACATAAAAAAATAAAATTACTTACATTTTTAAGCTAATGAAAAAATAAAGATTAAATTAGAAAAAAAGAGAATATTAGAGAAAAAATGGAAAATATAAAATATATCATTTTATATTGCATTTTTTTAAAAGATATTGTATAATTTAAAGTGTAAAAAAAATATATGAAAGGCGATTTTGGAATCATGATTAAAAAAACAAAGAAAAATGTAAACTTAAATATGATTATATATAGTAGTAATGACACTACTACTGATTCCCCTGCCAAAAATATTATGGTTAATTTGTATGCCTCAAATATAAAAAAGATTAAACAGGTAATAATATAATTAAAAGATGAAATATTATAATAAATGCAAAACAATACCTAATTAATCTTGATAGATTTTAGGTGTTATTTTTTTGCATTGTAAATATTTATATAAGAATAAAATGGGAAAGGAGGTACTACTGTGAAAAAAGTAGGAATAATAACTATATTTGATGAGGATAATTATGGAAATAGATTACAAAATTATGCAGTACAAGAGGTTTTAGTTTCTCTTGGATTTGATGTAGAAACAATAAAAAATGTAAATATTATAGAAGAATTTAATCTTTTGGAAGAAGTAAAAAAAGTATTACCAGAAAGAAGAGAAAGGTTTTTAGATTTTAATAATTCAAATATGAATATAAGTGATGAGGTTATTATTCATGATAATATACCAGAAAATTTTCATGAAAATTATGATTATTTTATTATTGGAAGTGATCAAATATGGAATCATGAATTTCCAGAAAGGTTTAGCAACTTTTCATTTGCAGAATTTGCACCAAAGGAAAAGAGAATTGCTTTTTCAGCTAGTTTTGGAATAGAAAATATAGAAGAAGATATATTTGAAAAATATAAACATTTAAAAGATGTAAAAGCCATATCTGTAAGAGAAGATGCTGGAAAAAAATTAGTAAAGAATATTGCAGGAAGAGAAGATGCAGTAGTACTAATTGATCCTACAATGATGCTTACAAAAGAAAAATGGATGACTGTAATGAAGAAACCAGAAATGTTAAAAAGTGATAAATATATTTTAAAATATTTTTTAGGAAATGTATCAGAAGAAAAAAATGCAGAAATCGAGAGATTTGCTAAAGAAAATGGATGCGATATTATTGATATTTTAGATAAAGATAATTTTTATGCTACAGGACCAAGTGAATTTATATATTTAATAAAAAATTCTTTTTTAGTACTTACTGATTCTTTTCATTCTTGTGTATTTTCAATATTATTTAATAGACCATTTTTAATATTTGATAGAGATCAAGAAGGAATGCGAAATATGAATTCTAGAATAGATACACTTTTAGAAAAATTTGATTTAGAAAATAGAAGATTTAATAATAAAATAGAAGAAAAAGATTTAAAAGTAGATTATAGTAATTCATATAAAACATTAGAAAAAGAAAGAGAAAAAGTAATAGAATTTTTAACTAAAGCATTAGAATTATAAGAAAGATAATATAAGATGATAGAAATTAAAGATAAAACAAAATGTTGTGGATGTTTTGCATGTAAAAATATATGTCCACAAAATGCAATATCAATGATTGAAGATGAGTATGGTTTTAAATATCCAAATATTAATTATAATATTTGTACTAATTGTGGATTATGTGAGAAGGTTTGCCCTATAATAAATAAAAAGCAAGAAAGCAATGAAAAGAGTAGAGCATATGCTGCAATTAGTAAAGATGAAAACACAAGAATGAATAGTTCTTCTGGAGGAATGTTTTCACTAATAGCTGAAAATATAATTAGTGAAGGAGGAATTGTTTATGGAGCTCAGTTTAATGAAAAATTTTTAGTAGAGCATTCAAGAGCAGAAACTATAGAAGAAATATCCAAATTTAGAGGGTCAAAATATATACAAAGTGATATAAATAAGGTTTTTAAAGAAGTGAAAAGAGATTTAATGCAAGGAAGAAAAGTTTTATTTACAGGTACTCCTTGTCAAGTAGAGGGCTTAATATCTTTTTTGATGAAACCTTTTGATAATCTATATACACAAGATTTTATATGTCATGGTGTACCATCAAAAAAAGTTTGGGAAAAATATTTAGAATATAGAAAAAAAGAAGATAATAATGAACCTAATAAAATAAATTTTAGAAATAAAGAAAACAAAGGTTGGAATGAATATCAATTACTATTTGAATATAAAGAAAGTAAGAAATATATAGATCATAATGAAGATCTATTTATGAAAGCTTTTTTAAGTGACATAGCTTTAAGAGATTCTTGCTACAAATGTGAATTTAAAAAGAAGCATAGAATATCAGATATAACTTTAGCTGATTTTTGGGGAATAAACAATGTATTTCCAGAAATGAATGACGAAATGGGAACTTCTTTAATAATTATTAATTCACAAAAAGGAAATAAAATACTTAAAGAAATTCAAGATAAAGCTATTCTAAAAGAAGTAGATATTGAATGTGCGATAAAATATAATAAAAGTATGATTCAATCAGCAACTATCAAAGATAATAGAGAAAAATTCTTTGAAAATTTGAAAATGAACAATTTTGAAAACCTAATTGATAGATTTATTGAGAAAAAATGAGAAATACCGTGCTAGAAAAAGCATGGTATTTTTTAAATAAAACTATTGGAAAAATATGCGTTTTTTACCTTAAAATAGCTTAAGATCAAATTTCAATAATTTGACAATTTACATAAATTTATAGTATAATAGAATATGAGGTTGAAACTTTATGTATTATAATTGGAAAGATAAAACTAATACTGAAGAACTAAAAATAGTATGTAATTTAATAAAAAATGGCGAATTAGTTATTTTCCCTACAGAAACAGTTTATGGAATTGGAGCTAATGCATTAGATCCAGTGGCAGTTGGGAAAATATTTATGGCAAAAGGTAGACCTTCTGATAATCCATTAATAGTTCATTTAGCAGATAGAAGAAAAATAAATGACTATGTAGAAGATATCACAGAAATGGAACAAAGATTAATAGATGCTTTTATGCCAGGACCATTTACACTTATATTAAAAAGAAAACCAATTATTCCAGACATCGTAACAGGAGGTTTAGATACAGTTGGTATAAGAATACCAGAAAATGTTATAGCAAAAGGAATAATAACTTTTTCAGGAGTACCAATAGCTGCACCAAGTGCAAACGTATCAGGAAAACCAAGTGGTACAAATATTGAGGATATAAGAAAAGAACTAGAAGGAAAAGTATCTGCTATTGTTGATGGAGGAAAAACAAGTATAGGTTTAGAATCAACAGTAGTAAAAGTAATAGACGAAGTACCAGTAATTTTAAGACCAGGAGGAGTTACACCAGAGGATCTTGAAAGAGTGGCAGGAAGAGTAAAAATAGATAGAAATGTTTTTTGCCCACTAGACGAAGAACAAATTATTGAAAGCCCAGGAATGAAATATAGGCATTATGCGCCAAACACTAAATGCAAATTAATATATTCAAATAATGAAGAAGCACAAATTTTTCTAATGAAAAAGATAATAAAAGAATACAAAGGAGATGTTGTGGTAGTAGGATTCGAAGAGCATAAAGAGCGAATTATAGTATCACGAGGAAGATATATAAGTATAGGAAGTAAAGATAATTTAGAAGAAGTTGCTCAAAATATTTTTTCAGCATTAAGAAAAGCGGATCAAATAAGAGCCAATGTAATTCTAATAGAAGGGATGGAGAGGTATGGAATTGGAGTAGCAATAATGAATAGATTATTGAGAACTTGCGAATACGATTATATTGAAATAATTGAATAACTAAAGAATATTTTTTAAATATTTAGGAGGAAATTAAATATGAATAAATCTGAAAATACTGAAAAGGTTGAAAATCAACCAGAAAATCTGAGATTTAGTGTTATTATATGTGCATATAATTTAGAGACAATAGTTTCAACATCAATAAAGAGTGTATTAGAACAAAAATATAAAAACTTTGAATTAATCGTTGTAGACGATTGTTCAAAAGACAATACATTAAAAGTTTTAAGAGAATTTGAGGAAAAAGATTCAAGAGTAAGAGTAATAGCTAATAAGGAGAATTCAGGACCGAGTATATCAAGAAATATAGCAGTAGAACAAGCTAAAGGAGAATATATAGTATATCTTGATGGTGATGATACATTATATAGTAAAAACACATTAAAGAAAATTGATGAAATATTAGGAGAAGATGGAGCAGATGTTACATACTTCGGAGTACAATATGTAGGTGGAAGTAATAAAGCATATATTCCAACAGCAGAAAACTCAACAAGAGAAGCAAGAATAGTATGTGATATGCATTTCCCAGTTGCAAGTAAAGTTTGGAGAAGAGAGTTTTTAAATAAAAATAATATAAAATTTATTGGAGGAATGTATTATGAAGATATGGTATATTCTATAAAAGCAGCCATATTAGCAGAAAAACTAAAATATGGTGCTTTCCCAATATATATATATTATAGAAATAGAGAAGGAAGTATAATGTCTACACCTAATTTAAAAAGATGTACAGATATGTATTTAGTAATGTATTATCTTATGGAATTATATGAACAAACACCTGAGAGATTACAACCTTATCTTATGAGTTTCATAAAAAATGAGACTTTCAGTATTCCTATGAGATTAGATGCAGTTTTAAAATCTATGAAAGACAAAACTTTCTCACCGGTAATACCAAAAAGACAATATGTATATTTAGGTGAAGAGCCAACAGCTGTGAATGGAAATGAAATTCCAAGTGATTCACCAAAAGTAATTCCAATTTCTACATCAGCAAATACTGAAAACCATAGAATACCAGTAAAACCTATTGAAGAAAAGATGGTAGCAGATGATATTTCTAAAAAGGGTGGAATATCAATTCTAAAATTTGATGATAAAAACTAATAGTAAATTATAAAAACATAGTTTTATAATATATAAAAATTAGTTATAATAATGGATTGGAAATAAAATGAAAACAAAAATTTATATAGTTAGACATACACAAACAGTAGGTAATATTGAACATAGATTAACAGGAAGAAAAGATTACGAAGTTACAGAGCAAGGAAAAATTTATGTATCAAAAATGACAGAAAGATTAAAAGATATTAAATTTGATATAGTATATGCGAGTACATCTAAAAGAACAAGTAAAACAATAAAAGAATTGGCTGATCTAAATAATTTACCAATTATTGAAGATGAAGGTTTATGTGAAATGTATTTTGGAATTTATGATGGTAAGACTTGGGATGAAGTAAATAGAATTGATCCTAAAATTAAAAGATTACAGAATGAAACAAATGAAATTTGTGAAATTCCAGAGCAAGAAACAACAGAAGCGGTAACAGAAAGAATGTATAATACCATGACTAATATAGCAACCAAAAATCTTGGAAAAAACGTTCTAGTATGTTCTCATGGTGTTGCAATAGAAGCATTTTTAAGAAGAATTACAGGATTACCTTTTATAAAACAAATTCAAGAATATAGTCAAAAAAACACAAGTTTAAATATTGTTACATATGATAGTATGACAAACAGCTTTGAAATTGAGTTATTAAATGATTTTAGCCATTTAGAAAACACAAAAAAAGTAGAATGTGTAGAAAGATAAATTATAAATATTATAAGAGTAAATCGAAACGATTTACTCTTATTTTTAATTTAATGGGAAAGTACGCCATATTTCTTATTAAATAGAGAATTTGCCATACTATAAAATTTAATATTGTAATTATCACTAAAATGCCGTATAATAGTATAGATTAAAAGGAGTAAAATTATGTATTTGATAGTAGGTTTAGGAAATCCAGAATCAGATTATTCCAAAACAAGACATAATATGGGATTTAATGTTATAAATAAACTTTCGGAAAAATATGATATCGAAGTAAATAAGTCTAAATTTAAAGGATTAGTAGGAAATGGATTAATAAATGGGGAAAAAGTAATTTTATTAAAACCACAAACCTTTATGAATTTAAGTGGAGAATCAGTAGTCGATACAATGAACTTTTATAAGATATCTGAAGGCGAGCTTATAGTAATATATGATGATATAGATATAAATCCAGGAAGTATAAGAATACGAAAAAATGGGTCAGCAGGAACACATAATGGAATGAAATCTATTATAAGTTGTATAGGTACAGAGAATTTTTGCAGAGTTAGAGTTGGAATAGGAAAACCTAAAGAGCATGTAGATATGATTACACATGTTATTGGACATATATCAGATGATGAACTTGCAAGTCTTAATGAAGGAGTAGAAATGGCAGTAGATGCTATTTCTGAAATTATTAAAAATAATATAGATTCAGCAATGAATAAATTTAATAAAAAGAAAGATGTTTAAATGAAAGAATTAGTAATTTGTAGTACAGATAATAGAAAAATAATTGCACTAATTGAAGATGAAGAATTAGTTGAAAAATATGAAGAGGATGAAGAAGACAAATCAATAGAAGGAAATATTTATGTAGGAAAAGTACAAAATGTTTTAACTGGTCTTCAATCTGCTTTTGTTAATATTGGAGAAAAAAGAAATGCTTTTATACATGTAAAAGATATTTTGCCTAAAGTAGATATAACTAAAAACGAAGAAATAGAAGAAAAACCAATAAATAAATTAATAAAACCAGGTGATCCTTTAATAGTTGAAGTAAAGAAAGAAGCAGTTGATAAAAAAGGACCTAGATTATCTACACATATTAGTTTAACAAGTAGATTTGTAGTATTTATGCCAAACGCAGATTTTATAACTGTTTCACAAAAAATAGAAGATGAAAACGAAAAATTAAGACTAAAAGAAATAGTAAGTAAATATTTACCAGATGGAACAGGAGCTATTATTAGAACCGTAGCTGAAGGACGAGCAGAAGATGAAATAAAAAATGATATTTTAAAAACTATTGAAAAATGGAAAAATATAAAATTAAAACAAGTAGAAAAATTCCCACAAAAAATATATGATAAAGGTGGAGTTTTAAAGAAAACAATTGTTGATTTAGTTGATAGTAATCTTGATAAAATAATTGTACAAAACAAAAAGGATTTAGAAACAGTAAAAACAATATTAGATGAAATAGATTCTAATATTAATGTAAAAATTGATGAAAATATTTTATCAAAATATTCACTAGAAAAACAAATGAAACAAGCAGAAAATAAAAAAGTATGGCTTAAGAGTGGTGCGTTTATAACAATAGATAAAACAGAAGCATTAGTAGCAATAGATGTAAATTCAGGAAAATTTATAGGAAAAGATGATGCAGAAGAAACTATAACAGCTGTTAATATTGAAGCTGCAAAAGAAATATCAAAACAGATTAGATTAAGAGATATTAGCGGAATAATTGTAATAGATTTTATTGACATGCAAAAAGAAGAAAATAAAAATGCAGTAATTAGCGAAATTGTTAAAAATAGTAAAAAGGATAGATCAAAAGTACAGGTTGAAGAATTTACAAAGTTGAATTTAATGGAAATTACTAGAAAACATATAAATAGTAAAAAGAGTTTTGAAAAATAAGTACGAATTAATAAAGCGATAAATTTGTTTTATTAATTCGCTTTTTATTTAATAGTAATGTAGTTTATATTGAATAAAAATTTTCTATAACAGAAAATAAAAAATATGTAAGAGATAAATTATACTTATTTCAAAGATTATACTGATTTTGTATATATAAAAAATTTTTTATTTTTTTTGAAACCAAAATGGTGTTTAATTTGTATTAATAGTAGATGGGGGGGAAAATATGCAAAAAGATGTAAATGAAATAATAGAAAAATATTCAGATATGGTATATAGAATAGCAATTACAAGATGTGGAACAGTTGAAAATGCAGAAGATATATTTCAAGATGTATTTATGAAATATAGTGAAAATAATCCTAAATTTGAAAATAGTGAACATGAAAAAGCATGGTTTATTAGAGTAACAATAAATCTAACCAAAAATCTTAAGACATCTTCTTGGAATAAAAAAGTAGTTACATTAGATGAAAATATTATTTTTGAAAAAAAAGAAGAAAGTGATGTATTTTCAGTTGTTTGCGAATTACCTCAAAACTATAGAACAGTAATATATTTATTATATTATGAAGGATACAAAGTAAAGGAAATATCTGATTTGATGAGAAAAAGTGAAGGAACCATAAAAACATGGTTATTTAGAGCGAGAGAAATTTTAAAAGAAAAATTAGAAGGAGGTTTGGAAAATGAATAAAGATAATTATAAAAATGCAATAAATCAAATACATGCAAGTGATGAATTAAAAGAGAAAACTATAGAGAAGATGAAAAAAAGAAAAAATAATAAATCATTATACTTAAAATATTTATCTGCATGTGCTGTATTTGTATTAGTTTTTTCTGTAGGATTTATGGAATTAAAGAAAGGTGAGAATATACAAGGCACAGAGTTTATACCAAATAATGAAGAAAAAATAGCAGTTTCAAATAATGATTTACCTAGATTTGAAAGTATGAAAGAATTAAAAGAAGTTTTAAAAGAAAATACTTATATGAGTAGTAAAAGTAGAGGAGTGACATTTGATTCAATTACTGAAAGTGCAACAAATTCAGAAAATGTTAAAATGGAAGCAACACAGTCACAAGAAAAATTAGTTTCAGATTTTGATGATGCAACTTCTACGATAAGTAAGGATCATTCAACAACAAATGTACAAGTTGAAAATGTTGATGAAGCAGATATAATTAAAACTGATGGAGATTATCTTTACTATATAACATATGATAAAGTTTTTATTGTAAAAGCAGATGAATTAGAAATTGTTTCTACTATTGAAATAAAAGATGATGGCAAAAAATCATTTTCCCCACAAGAACTTTTTATAAATAAAGATAAATTAGTATTATTAGGAAATTTATATGAATATGAAGAAAATTTAACAAGAGAAAAACAAAGTATTGAAGATGAAGCAAATTCAGAAGAAATTGCAGACGATATGGCATATTATGATATAGCAAGAATAAATAGAAGTAATACAGCAGTAGCAATGGTTTATGATATATCAAATAAAGAAAAACCAGAGTTTATTAGACAAGTTGGATTAGATGGATATTATATAAATTCAAGAATGATAGGTGATAATATATACTTTATTAGTAATAAAAATACTTATTATTATGATAATTTAAAAGACGAAGAGTTTTTACCAAGAGTAATAGATGCTGAAGGAAAAACAAGATATATTGAATGTACAGATATAGCATATTTTAAAGGAACAGAAAATTATAGCTATATGCTAGTTGGTGGTTTTAATATCAATAATAATGAAGAAATGAATGTAGAAACATTTTTTGGAGCAAGTACTACAGATGTATATGCAAGTGAAAAGAATTTATATATAACACAAGCTAAGTATGATAATTATTATAGATCAGGTACAGTAATATATAAATTTAATTTAGATAATTCTAAAATTGTTTTAACAGCAAAAGGTGAAGTTGAAGGATATATAAACAATCAATTTTCAATGGATGAGTATGATGGAAATTTAAGAATTGCAACAACATATTATATAAAAAATGAAAATGAAGAAACTATAAAACAAATTGACGGATTAACTATGACAAGTATATCTCAAAATAATTATAGTAATAGATTATATGTATTAGATGAAAATTTAAAAGAAATTGGAAGAATAGATGATTTAGCAAAAGATGAAAAAATATATTCTGTAAGATTTATGGGAAAGAACGGGTATATAGTAACATTTGAACAAGTAGATCCACTATTTGTAATAGACTTATCAGATCCAACTAATCCACAAATTAAAGGAGAATTAAAAATTCCAGGATATAGTTCGTACTTACATCCATATGATGAAAATCATATAATTGGAATAGGATATAATACTAAAGATAATGGATATGGTGGAATAAGAACAGACAATATGAAAATGTCTATGTTTGATGTATCTGATGTAGAAAATCCAAAAGAAATGTTTAGTATAGATATAGGAAAATCATATACAAGTTCAGATATATTGTATAATCACAAAGCATTATTTTATAAAAAATCAGATAATTTAATTGGATTTCCAGTAAATTATAATGGAAAAAATGAAGTTATTATTTACAAAATTGATTTAGAAAAAGGTTTTGAAGATTATTTCAAAATTGCAAATGAAAGAGGATATTATGGACAAAGAATGATTTATATAGAAGATATATTATATATTTTAAATGATAAAGAAATTGTTTCATATGATTTAAATACATTTGAAAAAGTAAAAGAATTAAAATTAGATGTAGACTTAGAAATAGATGAAATTATAGCTTATTAAAAAATCTAAGGATAATCAAAATTTAAAATACTAAACTTGTTAAATTAAAAGCAATTATATATATTAGAGCGAAGTGATGCAAAGTTATGGGAGACTTGCGAAGCAATGCAGACCAGCAAAGAACGAGCGATAATATATATAATTGCTTTTTTATTTAATAGGAAAATCCTTTGAATTTCCTATTAAATAAAGGGTTACGCCAACATTTGCACACAAATTTATTTCATAAATTTGGCGCTTCGAACAATGACGTGGACAATTCAGTATAGTTTTGTCTTTTACAGATTATATATTGTCCACTATTGTTCGTAATATCTTAATTGAAAATTTTTTAGATTATCATTAATTTTTTTCCAAAATTCGATATTGTAAAAAAGCATATCATAATATATAATAGAATAGATTATAAAAGACTTAATATATAATTTTCATATAGATAAAATTAATGAAAAATGTTTATTGGTAGAACATAAAAACCAAAATATTACATAAGGAGAGTATTGAAAGAAAGTTCAATACAAATAAGAAAATGAGTATCATATCATTTGCGATTGGAATAGCAGTTCTAATGATTGTTTTAAAAATTATATCACTACCATTTAGAATTATTATGAAATTTGTAATTAATTCTATAATAGGTGGAATTATTCTAGCAATTTGTTCATTTATGGGAATAGGAATAATTATATATTGGTGGACAGTATTACTTACAGGATTATTTGGAGTTCCAGGACTTGTCATAGCCACAATAATAACAATATTAATGTAGTAAAGGAAAAGTAATAATGAAGGTAGGATTTGTATCACTTCGGATGTAGCAAAAATTTAGTAGATACTGAAATGTGTATAGGAATATTTAAAAAGGAAAATTTTGAAATAGTTAATAATCCTAAAGATGCAGAAATAATAATTATTAATACTTGCGGTTTTATAGAATCTGCAAAAGAAGAAGCTATAAATTGTATATTAGAAATGGCAGACTATAAAAAAATAGGAAATTGTAAATATTTAGTTGCGATTGGATGTTTAGTACAAAGATACAAAAGTGATTTAGAAAAAGCATTACCAGAAGTAGATATGTTTTTAAGTATAGATGAGTATGATAACTTTTGGGAAAAGATTTCTAAAATGTTAAAAAAAGAAACAAAATCAAAAAATACTTTAGATTACCTAGATAGAGTTATTTCAACAGGAAATACTACAGCATATTTAAAAATAGCAGAAGGTTGTAGCAATAGATGTACATATTGTGCGATTCCATATATAAGAGGACCATTTGTAAGTAGAAAAATGGAAGACATATTAGAAGAAGCAAAAAAATTAGCAAATAATGGAATAAAAGAATTAATAGTTATTGCACAAGATACTACAAAATATGGAATTGATATTTATGGTGAGCCTAAGCTTTCAGAATTATTAGAAAAATTATGTAAGATAGAGGGTTTTAAATGGATTAGATTTTTATATGCTTATCCGGAAAGTATAACAGATGAACTTATAGAAACTGTTAAAAATAATGATAAGATTTGCAATTATTTTGATATTCCACTACAACACTTTTCAGATAAAGTATTAAAAAGAATGAATAGAAAAAGTGATAGTAAATCAATAAAAAGAGTAATAGAAAAAATAAGAACAAAAATACCTAATGTAATATTAAGAACAACTATGATAGTTGGATTTCCAGGTGAAACAGAAGAAGACTTTTTTGAATTATATGAATTTGTAAATAGTGCAAAATTTGAAAAATTAGGAGTCTTCAAATATTCTAAAGAAGATGGAACTCCAGCAGCAAAAATAAAAGAGCAGGTTCACTATAAAACAAAACAAAGTAGACTTGATAAAATTATGACTTTAGAAAACATGATATCAAAAATAAAACTTGAAGAAAAAATTGGAAATGAATATGAAGCGATTATAGATGGATTTTCAAATGATAATAAATATATTTGTGCAAGAAGTTACATGGATATACCAAATGAAGATGGAACAATATTTATAAAGAACAATGGAAAAGTGAAACCAGGTGATTTTATAAAATGCAAAATAACATCAGTCAAAGAGTATGATTTAATTGCTGAAATAATTAATTAAAATATAAGAAATATACAAGAAAATTATATTAATAAATGTAGTTTATAGGTGTCAAAAAACCTAAATATATGTATGAGAGTGTTTGATATGCTAAAAAAAGTATTTAAGTCTGCTGTATTACTACTTATGATAGTAGGAATAATTCTTGGTATTTCAATTACATTTAAAAAAGCAATTCCAGAAAAAAAACAAAAAGAAGCAGAAAGTAATGTACTTAATATGATACAAACCAAAACTGCTGAAGCTACAAGTTTTTATACATATGGACGAGCTTTTAATATAAGTGGAAAATTTAGTAATGTTAGTAAAGATAATTTTGAAAGTGCTAAATTATTTATAACAGATGGAATTGATTATGAAGAAACATATGCTTTAAATTATAAATTTGAAGAAGGAAACTTAGTATTTTTTGCAGAAGAAGCAATGAATATAGGGATTACAATAGATAAATTAAAAAGTAATTCAGAGTATTATGTTTTACTTAGATTAAAATTAAATAATAGTGTAAATCCAAAATATTATTCTTTTTCAAATGCTTCTGATAATACTGAAAGTATAGATTATTATACTGTGACTTCAGATGGTACAAATAAAAAAGTAAATATTGGATTCAATAAAATAGATTATAACAATAAACAATATAATCTTTTAACTCTAAAGCTTGAAGATACTTCGCTTCCAGAAGATGTTTATGATATAGTTATAGATGCAGGTCATGGTGGGAAAGATGTTGGAGAAAAACAAGGAGCTGTTACAGAAGCAGATATAACTTTAGAATATGCAAAACTATTAAAGCAAAGATTAGAAGAAGATGGTTATAAAGTAAAATTAACAAGAGATGATGATAATACAAAATCTTATACATATACAAATATGTATGATGAAGATGGAAGAATAGGAATAGCTTGCAGTTCAAAGGCAAAATTAATGATATCATTTCATGTAAATAATGGAGTAAAAAATCTAAATGGTTTTGAAATATATGCACCAAGTAAATCAGATTTAAAATTTGCTGAAGAAATGGCAAATAAAATTAATGAGTATTCTAGTATTAGTTTCTCTAATAATACATCATTTAAAAAACTTGAAGGCGTATATGTTAAGAACTTTACACCAAATGTAATAAAAGAATATACAGCTACAGCAAATAAAAAAGGATATGAACCTTATAATATAACAACAAACACACCATATTTATATACAATAAGAGAAGTTGGTGGAATAGCCACAGAAGCTTATGTTGATGGAAGAAATACAGCATATAGCGCAAATAAGTATTATAATTCAAATCAAGGTATCGAATGTTATCAAATAGAACTAGGATATATAAAAAATGATTTAGAAATAATGCAAAATGAAAAGGAAAATTATATAAGAGCAATAGAAGAAGCAATAAAAAATAATTTTTAAACTAATGATAATAAGAAAGAGGTTAAGATGGACGAAACAGAAAACTTTGTAAATTTTATAAAAGGAAAATTCACAGAAGCTGAAATAAAAATGGCAAAATTTATTGATGAAACAGATTTACTTAGCTATACAATGACAACAGAAAAAGTGAAAGAAGGAGATAAACTTGTTGAAAAACCAACAAATTTATTAGAACTTTCATATTTGAAATTGTGTGCAAAAAAGTTTGATGATTCTGAGGATTTATTAGAAAAAATATTTTTATTTTATGTAGGATATGCCTTAAGAGAATATAAAAATTCATGGAGACTTAATTTAAATAATTTAGATAGTGATTTAGCATTAAAATGTTCATATTGTAATGTTGATACAGAAGTATGTCCTTTTAAATTAGTTACATATATAAAAAAGTGCATTAGTGATAATAAATTTGATACAAAAAAAGTATTTGATAAATTAATTTCAAATGAGAAAACAGAATATAATAAAGATCAGCATTTAATAGATTTTGTTATACAATCTATAGAAGAGTTAGCAGAAAACTCTATGGATATAGTATGTGCAGGAATGCTTCTAGCATCAGATAGCATAAAACTTGAAAGAGAAGAAAGTGGAAAACTTTATTTTAAATATTTAGATTTTAATGTAAAAAATAATTCATTTTTTAATAATCTAAATGAGTTTTATAAAGAAGATAAAGGATTACAAGGAGAAATTAGTTTATCAGAAGTTAAATTTACTGAAAATTATTCATATTTATTTGATAAATCGCCTATTGAACTTGCAGCATATATTAAATATTTATGTACCAGAAATAATATTGATGAACAAGTAGTAGTAGAAAACATATTAGAAAAAAGAAACTTTAAAGAAAGTGAATTTAGAATAGCATATTATAACCAATATGTTCACTCAGTAGAAGAATTAGAATGTTCACAAAAGGAAAAAGAAGAGATAATATCAATACTTACATACATAAGAAATTATTATTTTAATGAAGATCTACCATATATTCATTTTAATATTGGTTTGTTTACTAAAAATACTATAATTTCAGATAAAGTAATTAATATAATAAATAGATATGTAAGAACTTTCAATTACATTACAAACAAAGGAACTTTATGGGTAGATACAGAAATGCTTGTAAAAAGAACAAAAGATTCAACAGATATGATAATGCAAGTTGATAAAATTTATAATGACAATGATGTTATAATTTTTGAGAATATGGACAAAATAAAGACTTTAAATGAATATAGAGTTGATGCATTATTTACATCAATAGAAAAATTTAATACTAAAAATAGAAGATCAATAACATTTTTTGTTGAAAATGAAGAGATACTTAAAGACTTAACACAAAAGCATCCAATGATTATGAATAACTTGATAAATAGAAAAATATATATTGATGGACTAGATGCAATTAAAATAAAAAATAAAGTTATAAAAAGATTAGAAAGCATTATGCAAATAGATGATGAATTTTCTGAAAAATTAGAAAATTATATCAAATCTACATATTATGCAGATACTATGGATGAATATGCTTATATTGATAATTTATATAATTCAATAGTATTTGATAAATTTAAATTATTAGAAATAAAAAATTCATTTATGCCAGAAGACGTACCACAAGAAACAGAAACAAGAGAAGTAAAAGAAATATTAGATGATATAAATGGGTTAGTAGGTTTAAGCGAAGTAAAAGCAAATATAAATGAATTTTTGAAATATTTAGATTATAGCAAAAAAATAGATACAGAAGGTTTTGCAAACTTAAACATGATATTTAAAGGAAATTCAGGAACTGGAAAAACAACAGTAGCAAGACTTATGGCAGAACTATTTTATAAATTAGGATTTATAAGAGAAAATAAAATTATAGAAGTTACAAGTAAAGATTTAATAGGATCACACTTAGGAGAAACAGCACCTAAAACGCAAGCAGTTATAGATTCAGCATTAGATGGAGTATTATTTATAGATGAAGCATATACAATTATGGCAAGTAAAGGTGGAGCAACATCAAATTATCCAGCAGAATGTATGGCAACAATTTGTAAAGCCATGGAACTTTATAAAGATAGATTAGTAATTATATTTGCAGGATATACAAAAGAAATGAATGACTTTATAAATGCAAATCAAGGATTGATGTCAAGAATTGGATATGAACTAGAATTTTCAGATTTTTCAAAAGAAGAATTATTGCAAATTTTTAAAGATGAAGTAGAAGGAAATGAATTTACTTTAGAAGATGGTGTTATAGATAAAATTGAAAAAATTATAATGAAAAACAAAGTAGGAAGAAACTTTGGAAATGCACGTTTTGTTACCAATTTATTTGATAGATTAGTACTTACACATGCAGGAAATTGTGATGATGATAATTTATTAAAAACTATAACAAACAAAGATATACAAAGTTTTCAAGAAACTAAAAAAGATAAAGAACGTGGAGTAGACGAAATATTAAAAGAGTTGAATTCTTTAATAGGACTAAACAGTGTAAAAGAAAATATAAATGGATTTGTTTCAGTAATTGAATTAAATAAAAAATTAGATAGAAATCCAGATTTTAATATGCACATGATATTTAAAGGAAATGCTGGAACAGGAAAAACAACAGTAGCAAGACTATTAGCAGAAATATATTATAATTTAGGATATGTAAAAAGAGACAAATTAGTTGAAGTACAATCACAAGATTTAATAGGTGAATTTTTAGGACAAACAGGTCCAAAAACACAAGCAGTTATAGAATCAGCATTAGATGGAGTATTATTTATAGATGAAGCATATTCAATAATGGAACACAATGGAACAAACGCAAGTTATTCAGCAGAATGTGTAGCAACACTTTTAAAAGCTATGGAAGATTATCAAGGTAGATTAATAATAATCTTTGCAGGATACACAGACGAAATGAGAAAATTTAGAGACTTAAATCCAGGTTTAAAATCAAGAATAGGATATGAAATCGATTTTGAAGATTATAGTACAGAAGATTTAATGAAGATTTTTGATAAAAAAGTAGCAGATAAAGGATTTAGAGCAGATGAAGGAGCTAAAAAGAAAGTACAAAAAATATTAAGTGATGCAAAAGAAGTAGAAAACTTTGGTAATGGTAGATTTGTTGAAAATACTGTTCAAAAAATAATAATAGAACATGCTATTAAAACAAGAGATATTACAGATATTGATAGATTACTTACATTTACAGAAGAGGATATTCCAGAAGTAAAAGCAGAAGAGTCAAGAAAGAGGATAGGGTTTTAAAGCAGTATAATAATATAAATGATATAATCTAAAGGATTGATTTTCATAACATATAGAATTATAATTTAAAGGAAATGTTATATAAGATTAATAATTAATCTAATTGAAGAAGGAATGAATGATTTTATGAGTGAAGTAACAGAAAAAATCAAGCAAGAATTATTAAAAAGATGTGAAGAATACAATAAAAAGTATGATTATGATTTTTGGAATGATCATATAAAGTATGTTGTATCAAACTCTATAGAATTAGCTCAAAAGTATAATGCAGATATAGAAATCGTAGAATTAGGAGCATTATTGCATGATATTTCAATGCCATCAGAATATGGAGAAAGAGAAAAACATAATATATATGGAGCAGAAATAGCAGAAAAATTATTAACAGAATCAAATTATCCAGAAGATAGAATAGAAATAGTAAAGAAATGTGTATTAAATCATAGAGGAAGCGCTAATGCAGTAAGAGATACCATAGAAGAACAATGTGTTGCAGATGCAGATGTAATAGCACATTTTGACTGTATACCATCACTATTTCATTTAGCTTATAAAGAAAGGAATATGACAGTTCCAGAGGGAGAAGAGTTTATAAAAAAGAAACTACAAGGAGACTACAATAAATTAAGTGATAGAACTAGAGAATTACTAAAAGATAGATATAAAAATATATTAAATGTTCTTTTTACAAAATAACTTAAGATATATTGAAAGGAGAAAAAAATGGGAAATTCAGATTATACATATAATGAATATTTTGCATCATTACAAACAACACAAGAACGGAATAGGAATGTTAGAAAGTGCGAAGGCTATACAAGCTCAAGAAAGATATCAAAGAAGAGGTTTTTCAAATAGTGGAATTGAGCAAGGTGAAGCTATTAAATTAGCTAATATGGATAAAGAGTCTTTTGAAAGCTTAAGAGCATATCAAATGGGACAACTATATAATGCATATTTAGATTTACATGTTGGAAGAAGGATAGGGTCAATGGGGCTAAGAAGTACAGGAGATACAAGTATAGATTCTGTAAGAAGAGTTACAGGAAATCAACCAAGATATATATATAATAATGGAATTTTAGCATTATCAAGCGAGGATATACAAGTTATTAATCAAATTGCTGAAAAGCAAAGTAGATGCCCTGACTATACATATACAAGACAATCTTTTTTCGGATTGGAAAAAATTGTAGATGAAACTTTAGCAGCACATAAAGTTATGTGTGAGCAATTTCAAGTTCAAGAATTTGAAGTGCCATTAAACAAAATAATGAGAGAGACAGATGTTTTAGAAAGAGCAATTGGAAAAAATCAGATGGGAAAAAATATTTTTGATATTAGAGATTTTAGTAATTGTGCAGCTCAATCAAGAACAGGTATTGTTTCTAAAGCTATGAATAAATTAGGACGTTTTATAGGTAAAAAATTAAATCCAGAAAAGTATGAAAAATTAGGAAATAAAACTTTAGATGAAGATCCAAGATTATAAAAGAATAGATATAAAAAAATAAAAAGTTTTAATAGAAATTCTAGAAAGGAGAGTATGACTATATATCATACAAAAGATAATATGGAAGAATTAAGTGCTGAAGTTGCAACAGAGGTAATTCAAGTTTTATATAATTCAGATAGTTCTATAATTTGCAAGATACCATATAGAATTATTGAAGTATTACAAGAAAAATCAGAAGAATCTGAGAAAAAGGTTAATTTTAAAGAAAATACAGAACTAAAAGATCAAGATATATCAGAAGAAAGTAAAGCAATTTTATCAATACTTTATAGAGATTATATATGTTCTGAAGAAGAGAAAATTGAAGTTAATAAAGTGTTTGAAAATAATCAAAAACAGTATGAGGAGCTTCAAAGAGAAAAATATAATCCAGATAAAATATTTGAACAAGATAACAAAATACAAGTAAATAATACTGTAGAAGAAAATTCTTTAATAGAAATTCCAAAAGATAAATGGTATGTTGTATTATTTAATAAAATAAAAAGTATATTTAAAAAAGATATATAAAATATAGCTTGAAGAATGTATAAATCTATGCTATAATTTAGCACAGATTACAAATATAGAGGAAGACATCTATAAAAATAAAATATAGATGTCTTTTTTACATGAACAAATAGAAGGAATTTATAGTTAGCAAAATTATTATAATGTCCTTTTTATTTTTACATTTCTAATTTCTAACTGGAAGTTCTGATTTCAAAAATTTAATTGTTTTGAAATTAGAAATCTATTTTTATATAATAGGAAAGTAATACTTCCTATTATATAAAAGCTTCGCTAAAATTTGTGCACAAATTTATTACATAAATTTGGCACGTGAACAAATTTACTGAAAAATCTTTGATTTTTCAGATTTGTTCAAATATAGAAGGAGGTTTAAAAATGGAAGAAAAAGAATTTTTAAGAGAAAAAGAAAAATTACAAAAGACAGTAAATCAGCTAGATTATGAGGAAAAAGAACTCGAGGAGCATCTAGGAAAAGATAGTAGTTCCTATGATGAAGAAGCATATGTTAGAGCACATTTAGAATATTTGAATCATAAAAAGTTATCTGATTTAAAAAAGATTAAAAGTAAACCTTATTTTGCAAGAATTGATTTCAAAGCAAATAATGAAGAAAAAGAAGAATTGTACATAGGAAAATTATCACTTTTAGATAGTAAAACACAAAAGCCTATAATTATTGATTGGAGAGCACCAATATCAAATTTGTACTATGATGGAAGAATAGGAAAATCAAGTTATGAATCACCAGAAGGAACAGTAGAAGGAGAAATATCTTTAAAAAGGCAGTACTTTATTGAAAATCAAGTACTTGAAAAATATTCTGATATTGATTTAAAAACTAATGACGAGCTCTTACAAGTAGCACTTGCTGAAAAAGCTGATGATAGATTAAAGAATATTGTTGCCACAATACAAGGAGAGCAAAACAATATAATTAGAGAGAATATGAATAAAGCTTTAATAGTACAAGGAGTTGCAGGAAGTGGAAAAACAACAATTGCATTACATAGAATTGCATATTTAATTTATAATTATGATAAACAATTTGATCCAGAGAATTTTATGATAATAGCTCCAACAAAATTCTTTTTAAATTATATTTCAAATGTATTGCCAGATTTAGGTGTAGAGAATGTAAAACAATATACTTTTGAAGATTTAGCATATGAAATAATAGGAAAAAAACTAAAAATCTCTGACAGCAATGAAAAGCTAGTAACAATAGTAAATAAAGAATTTGATGAAATAAATAATGGAGATATCGAAACAATTATAAAAGAATCAAAATTAAAATCTTCAATAGAATTTAAGGAAATAGTAGACGGATATTTAAAACAAGTAGAAGATAATTATTTACCAAGAAAAGATTTTATTATCGAAAACATAAGAATAATGAGATATGAAAATATAAAAAAATTATTTGTAGAAGAGTATAAAGATTTAGATTTTGAAAAAAGAATTAATGAAGTAAAAAAACATGTATTTTCAAAAATAAAAAATAATAAAGATGCAATAATAGAAGCAATAACAACAAAAAGAAAATTTAAAATAAATAAAATGTTGAAGGACGAAAGTTTAACAGAAGAAGAAAAAAGAGCAAAAAGAATTGAAATATTTGAAGAAACAGAAGAAATACTTAAAAAAATATATAATGACAATATAAAAGTAGTAGATTTATATTTTAATGAAATAAGCAAAAAAGATTGTATAGAATATTATAAAGATTTTATTGGAAATTATATTTATGATAAAATCGAAAATAAAACTTTAGCAGAATATTTAGTAAAAAATACAATGAGAAATCTTAATAGAAATGAAATAGCTTTTGAAGATTTAGCACCAATAATTTATATTCATTATAAAATATATGGTTCAAAAGTAAAAAAGAGCCTAAGACATGTTATTATAGATGAAGCACAAGATTATGGAGAATTTCAATTTAGTGTACTTAAAACAATTTTAAAAAGTAATTCAATGACAATTTTAGGAGATATAGCGCAAGGAGTTCACTCCTATAGAGGAATAGAAAACTGGAAAAAGTTTATAGATGTAGAATTTCCAGAAGGAGATACAATTTATACAACATTAGAAAAAACATATAGAACAACAAAAGAAATAATGTATAAAGCAAATGATGTTATAGAAAAATTACCTGAATTTGAAAAGCAATTTATAATAAAAGGAAAGCCAGTTATAGAAGGTAAAGATTCAATTCATATAGTAAAATCAGAATCAGAAGATGAAATTATAAAAGAATGTGCTAAGAAAATTGATGATTACTTAAATTTAGGCTATAAATCTATAGCAATAATAGGAAAAGACATTGACGAGTGTAAAAACATTAAAAAGAAAATACAAAAATATAATAAAGATATAAAACTAATACAAAGTAAAGACTCTGAATATCATGCAGGAATATCCATAGTTCCATCATATTTAGCAAAAGGATTGGAATTTGATAGTGTAATTTTATTTAATGTAAATGATGAAAAATATCAAAAGAATAGTTTAGATATAAAATTATTATATGTAGCTATAACTAGAGCAATGAGCAAATTAGATATTTTTTATACTGGTAAAATTTCAGAGTTGCTTGATTAAATTTTGAATATGGATAAATACTAATCGTTTTTGAAAATTGTTTGACATATATGAATAGACGTGTTATACTAATAATAGCTTAAGTGATGAAACTGGTCATGAAAGCAACACCAGATATGTGTGTAGAGACGCATATCTTTTTTTTGCTAAAAAACAGAGCAGGTAGAGAACTGCTCTGAACTGGAAATTAGTTTTTATTTGCATTGTTTTTATATGTATTCTATTAATTTTGCATAAGAATTTGTATATAATAAATTTAAAATTCAAGAAAATATAGCACTCTATTTTTTTCTTCTTAATTCAATTACTTTTCCAAGAATTTTTATAGGTAAAGATTCGATTTGTTCGTTAGTATATACTAAAGGTTGATAACTATTATTTAAAGGATGTAATATAATTCCATTTTCATTTTTAAAAACTCTTTTAAAAGTAGCATCATTTCCGATTTACCATAACAACACAATCATTTCCAGATTCACAATCATCTTGTTTTTGTAAAATTAATATGTCACCATCTAAGTATTCAGGGGACATAGAATCGCCTTTTACTTTTAATCCAAAGTATTGTTTTCCACCTTTTAACATATTAGATGTAATTTCTTCTGTACCAATAATATCTTCAATGCATTCCATTGGAATGCCAGCTGGAATTGTGCCATAAACAAATACAATAGCAGAATTAGAGTTGTTTTCTTGAGATAACTCTTTTTTAGGAACATCATATCCCATAAGCCAAGTAGGATTAACATTAAATATATTGGCTAGTATTTTTACTGTAGTAACTTTAGGAGACATTTCACCATTCATATATCTATATATAGTTGATTTACTTTTTATTCCTAATTGATTTAGTAAAAAAGAAATATCTGTATTATTTTCATTTACTAAGTTTGTAAGTCTTTTAGAAAAGACTTCTAAAATAACATCATTTTCCATATATAATTTCATTCCTTTCGTACCTTTGATATTATTACTTTTTTAGAAGGTATAAATTTTTCATGAAAATTTATCTTTATTATTTTTAAACTTTTTATTTAATATGTATTATATATTATATATTATACTTTTTCGTTTTGCAACTAATTATTTCATACTTTTGCGAAAAGGTATTGACAAGCGAACAAATATTTGCTAACATATAAATGCGAAACGCAAAAAAAGAAATGACTATGCAGATAGTTATTTTTTTAATAATAAAAAGGTAGCGAAACGCAAAAAAAGAAAGGAGAAATTATTTGTGAAAGAATTAAAAATATTAGTAAAATGTGAAGCAAAAAATTTAAAAGAGAAAATAAAAGAAGCTACGAAAGAAGGGAAAGTTCACAGAGTTAAATAAATTTGTTTATAAATAAAACCTAAAAAAATCTAAATATATTATATAAGGAGGAATGAAAATGATTGATAGGAAAGATTGTTTTGCAAGATATGAAAACATAAATAAAAAGATAAAATGTAGAGCTTTAGAAGTAAAAGACTGTGAGAAATGTAAATTTTATAGAAACGATTTAAAGCGAGAAAACATTGAAAGAGATATAAAAGAATACGCAAAAAAATATGAAAATAAAGAAATAGTAAAGGTATTAAAAGATATATTTAAGGAGGGAAAAAATGATTAGTATTGAACAAGCTAAGGAAGAGCTTAAAGAATATAGAGAAAACGTAAAATATATACAGCAGAAAAATGAAGATATTGAAGAACTAAAAAATATTTTAGTACATACTACAAGCAAATTGTCACAAACCAAAGTTAGTATTGTAGGAGTAAAAACAGATAAATTTAGTGATGGACTATATAAAATAGAAAAGTTAGAAAAAGAAAAGGATGAAGAATTAGCAGAGTTATTATCTAAAAAATTTATTGTTGATGCTAAAATAGACAAGCTAAAATTTCCATTTAGAGATGTACTATTTATGAGATATAGCAGAGGGAAAAGTTGGCAAGAAATTAGAGATGTATTGGAATATGATTCAGAAAAATATGTTTTTAAACTTCATGGAAAAGCTATACAGCTATATGCAGAACTTTAAAACAGAAGTTATACTAAAAGAGGATTGAAAGATACTTTTCAAATATAGTATAAGTATAATAGAGATTGAAATTAATAAACAAGTAGTAAAAATATCAAAAAAAATCTCTATATTAATAATGGTATATATAAAGTTCATTGCAAAGCTGTAATGGACTTTTTTATATATAAAATAAAAATAAAGGAGGAATTTGACTATGTCAGAACCAAAAACAAGTACATTAACAAAGGTATTTTATTCAGAAACGTTAGGAGGTGAAAAAAAGCAAGTTGCATATGTGCAAAGTATACCAGAATTTTTAACAGCACCAGAGGCAATTACATATTCCGCATTAGACATTAGTGATGAAAGACAAGTAGAAGGTAGAAAAAAAGCAGAAACAATGGAAATTGAATTTTTATATACTGAAGCACAATATGACGAATTAAAAACAATAGAAAAAAATAAAACAAATGGATATTGGTTTATTCAATTACCAGAAGATACAGCAACTACAGAAGGAAAACCACTAACATGGCATTTTAATGCAACATGTTTTGTTGGAATGAGTGAGATAGCTATAGATGATATGTTAAAATCAAAAGTAACTTTATATAGAAACTCAGCTATTGAAGAAACAAAAGGACTTCCAACAGAATAGAAACATTTAAGTAGAGAAATACTATATATTTTTACTTAAATAAAAAATTATGCTAATTTAGCAGATTAAATAAAGGCACATAATAATTACAAAAATAGATATGTGCCTTTTATATAAAATAAAGGATATGTTTATAAAATTTATATTAAATAAAAAATATTATAGGAGAGAAAAAATGATAATAGAAACAAAAAATAAAAAAATTAATTTAGTATTTAGAACAAGAAAAATAGTAGATATATCTAATTCACTTAAAAATAAAAACTTTGAAGAAGCTTTTACAAAAGCATATGCAATATGTGATTTAGATGCATTAACAAAAATGATATATACATTAGCCGAAAACGAAGAAGGCAAACATTCTTTTAACTCATCAGAAGAAGTATATGACTTTTTAGATGATTATAGAAAAGAAAATAAAACAAGTTTTATAGAAATTTATAAGAATATAGCAGAGGCATTGAATGAAGAGGGTTTTTTCAAAAAGAAGAAAACAAAGAAAGAATTAGAAGAAATGATATCAAATCCTTTATCAACAATGAATATGAGCGAAGTAGTACAAAAATCAGCACAAAAAGCAATGGAAGCAGTAGCAGTAGAGCAATTTCAGGGATACAAGGCTTAAATGATATAATAGATAAAATAAAAGAAGCCAAAAATATAATTGAAATGATTTATGCTATGGAGCCATTAGCATATTATTTTGATATGAAACCAAATGAATTTTGGAATGGTAGATATATGGAAATAAGTATGTATTGCCAAGTACATTTAATAAAAATAATAGATGATTTAAAACGAAATATAAATCTCCAAGAAGCAACTACAAATAAGCTAATCATGGCAGATAGTATGTGCAAAAAACCAAAAATAGTTTTAATTAGAGATAGTTATAAAGATTTATTTAAAGCAGAAGAAGAGAAGAAACAATCTCCAAAGGAAATTACTAGAAAGATGAGAGAAATAATGAAAGCAGACCAAGAGAAAAGATAGATTTAATCTTGAATATTATAAATTAATAATATATATTTATAACATATATTAGAATATTTATAATAAGGAGATTTAAAATGGGAATATTTAGTACAAATTATGAAAAAGAAGCAGAAGAATTATGGAAAGAAGTTGAAAAAGATTTAAGACCTAAGGATGGATTAAAGCATGTATTATATATACATATTCCTTCTATAGTGTCAGAGTATAATATAAAACTTAATTTCGTTATAGAAAAAATACAAAAATATGGATATAGTATAATAGATGTAAAATTTACATGTGAAACTTCAAACAAATTTTTAATAATATATGAATAAATATTAAATTTTATTGTAGAAAAATAGTTAATAAGTAGCTATCTTTTTTATGTAAGAATAACCAAAATAGTAATAGAATATAAATAATAAAACCAT
>CAMSWH010000016.1 GCA_947064765.1 uncultured Clostridium sp. | reverse complement strand
TACACGAGTCCAAACACTCTTTCCCTACACGACGCTCTTCCGATCTTTTGCTACTCTAACTAAAAAATTGTCTAAAGCATAACAAGTAATTAATCCATCAAAAGTCATAAATATTGTAATTAATGAAATAGCTGACTTTAATAATATGTTAGAAACTTTATCTATAACAAAATTGATAGCTCTATCTAAAGCAGGATTTACATATCTAATTAATATTATAGATAAAACTCCCCATAAAACTGCATAATATAAGCAAGTTCTTCCATGTATATTTAAAAAGTCATTTGAATAATCCCACCATTTTACATGAAACATCAACTCTCCAACATAACTTGCTAAATACTCTACTGTACATCCTACAATTATTCCATAAAAAAATAATTTTACATTACTTTTCTTATATCTACTTAAAGTAGCAATCATAACAATAGCAGCTATTCCATATACAATACAAAAAGGTCCATATAAAAAGCTTTGTCTACTTTCTAACATTCCTTTAGTAAAAATTGCATAAATTGTTTCTAATAAAAATCCTACTATGCTATAAATAATAAAATAAATTAAAAATTTCCAAAAAATACTCTTCTTCATAGAAGCTATTATTTACAAATAATTTCAAATTATACATTTTTTTCTAAATAATAATTTTTATCTAACTTTAATATCTCCAGAAGTTGTTTGTATATAGAGTTTATTATATGGCTCTGTTCCTACAACATTTCTTCCATTTGGTAGGCTTACGTCCCCTGAAGTAGATTTTGTATCAATAGTACAATTTGATGTTCCGTCTAAGTAAATTTCAACTTCTCCTGATACAGTATATATTCTACTTTCACTACTTACTAAAAATTTATTTATTTGAATATCTCCTGAAGTAGTATTTCCTTCTATTGAACCTTGTATATTATCTATTTCTACTTCTCCAGAAATAGTTTTTACTTCAACTTTTCCTTGAATATTTTTAACTTCTAGATCTCCTGAAGTTGTTTCAATTTCAAATTTATTGGTAATATTCATACTATCATTTTTTATGTCTCCTGATATAGTTTTTAATTTTCCTTCTTCACAATTTATAGTGCTAATAATTACTTCTCCTGATGCAGTATTTATATTACATTCTTTACCTTCTAATTTATTTATATTTACATCTCCAGAAGCTGTAGATATTTTTAAATTCTCCATTTTTATTAAATCTCCAAATTTTATATCTCCACTAGCAATTGTTATATTAATATTTTTTAATGTTATACTCTCATTAGCTTCAATTGTGCTTGAACCTGCTTCTAATTTTAAATTATTTGCATATGTTTTTGGTATGTAAATATCATATATATCTGTTGGAAGAATAGCAAAAAAATAAATTTTTCTTTCTTCTTCTATTCTTATCTTTGTGTTAGTTTTATCTATTTTTAAATTTTTACTGTTTTCTTTAGAACTTGAATATTGAACTATTTTCATTTGTGAGTCATCAGATATTATTAATCTTACATCTGATGATGAAAAATTTATTTCTAAATCTTCTATATTATCTATTGATAAATCTTCTTCTCTTACTTTACAACTTTCACTTCTTGATACTCTTTTGGTATTCCAAAACTTTCCTGATTCTCTCCCATTTATTGAGCTTATTAATATATTAGTAAATAAACATGCTAGCATACTTAATATTGCTATTAAACATATTATCCAAATTTTTCTCATTTTTACTTAATTCCTTTCTTGCAACAATATAAAAATTTATTAATCTTTAATAGGAATAATCTATCATTTTTTATATTCTTGATTTGATTAATAGTATAATTATCTATTCACATAACTTAAATATTAAATTTACTATATTTTCTACTAAACATGCTATTATAAATATTATCCATGAGATATGCCAATTTCCAAAATGGAAACTCATTAACAAATATATAATTACTGTTATAGACCAAATTATTGAACTAATAGCTTTTTTTACTTCTTTATGTTTATCTTTTTTTCCTTTCCATTCTTTAAATTCTTCTACTATTGTATCATCATATCTATTATATTTTGGTCTAGACATAAAATGATATATTAATAAACATGTAGGAATTCCTGCTAATGTAAAAAATGCGCTTGCCATAACAAAATCAGGCATTCTTAATTCATCTAAAACTATTAATGAAATTAGACTTAAAAAATATAATCCTACAGATATTGAAACTACCAATGCTGTTTTCTTTCTATTTGCATCATCTAAGCTGCTATTAATTGGATTTTCTCTTTCTATTTCTTTTAATAGTTCATCTACACTTCCTATTTCTTGTATTACTTTATCATATGCTTCCTTTTCATCTTTTCCGTCTGATATTAAGTCACTATATTTATCATTTGCATTTGATATTATTTCATCTTTTAAATCATTTACTTTTTTCGTATTTGGAGCATTTTCAAATAATTCATTTACATATACTCTAATTTTATCATTCATACTTTTTTAATCCTTATTAATAATATATTTAGATTTTTAAGGTTCTACCTATAAACCTATATTTTTGTAATATAAAACTTTTATCATTTTCTTATTATACTATATCTGATTCTCTTGGCATTACAATTGCTGCTAATATGTAAGCAATTATTCCACCTCCCCAAAGACATCCAAAAAATATCCATGCAAGTCTTATAAGTGTTGGGTCAACATCAAAATATTCAGCTATTCCACCACAAACACCTTCTATTTTTTTGCCTCTTTCTATTTTGTAAAGTTTCTTTTTCATAGTAATTCCTCCATATTAAATTAATTTATCTATTAACTCTTTTGTCAATTTCCATTCTTCTATATTTTGTTTATAAAATTCTATTCCTTGATTAGTTATAGAATAATATCTTCTTCTTGCTCCTGTATTTCCTTCTCCCCAAAAAGAACTTATATATCCTAATTGTTCTAATCTTCTAAATGCACAATATAACGTTGCATCATTTAATTCATATTTACCATCTGTTTTCTCTTTTATTGATTTGTTTATTTCATATCCATAACTATTGCCTTTCATTAAATGTGCTAAAATTATTGTTTCTGTATGTCCTCTAATTATATCTGATCTAATAGACATTTATTCACCTCCATACTTCAATATATATTATATATTTTTATACCTTATCTGTCAAGGTATATTATAAAATTTAAAGTCAGCTTAAAATATGCTGGCTTTAAATTTTAATATTTTTTATAATTCAATAAAATACTATTATTTTAAACTATATCAAATTCTAAATCTACTTTAAATAAATCTCCATCAACTTGTAAGTTAAATTTTCCTTTTTGAATTTCTGTTAAACTTTTTGAAATTGAAATTCCAAGCCCACTTCCTTCAGTTGTTCTTGATTTATCTCCTCTTACAAATCTTTGCATTAATTCATCTGCTGAAATATTAAGTCTTTCTCTTGATATATTTTTAATAGATATTTTTACCTTTCCACCATCTCTTACTACATCTATATAGACTCTTGAATTTTCTAAAGCATATTTTGATATATTACTAAATAAATTTTCAATTACTCTATACATATATCTATTATCTGCACTTATATATACAATTCCTTCTGGAATAGACGTTATTATTTCTAATTTTTTATCATTAAATCTATCTTCAAATTCCCCAGTTGTTTGTTTTATTAATTCTCCAATATTTATCTTTTCTATATTTAATTTAACATTACCTGAAGAGGCTTTTGAAGCTTCTACTAAATCTTCTGTTAATTTCTTTAATCTTTGTGATTTACTATCTAAAATTTCAATATATTCTTTTATTTTAGAATTATCTATTTCCTCTTTTTTTAATAAATCTACATAGTTTATTATAGAAGTTAAAGGTGTTTTTATATCATGAGATACATTTGTTATAAGTTCTGTTTTTAGTTTTTCTGATTTAATTCCCTCTTGTATTGCATTTTCAAATCCATTTGAAATATCATTTATATATTTTACTATATCTTGAAATTCTGGTACAAAATCTGAAGTGAATAGTTTTTTTGAGTGATCTCCTTCATAAATTTCTTTTAAATGATTTTCTATTTTTTTATAGCAATTAATTCTTTCAATAAATTTATAAACTAAATATGCTGTTATTACCAAAGCTATTCCTGCTCCCATACCTTCAAAAAGACCTACTAGTAAAACGCAACCTATAGCATATCCTACTATAAATATTACGACCTTAACCGTTATTGATAATGAATTACTAATTTCTGCACAGGCTTTATTTATTTTTCTTAATATTTTTTTCAAAATTTTAAAACAAAATCTACAAGTTCTACCAGTAATACTATCTTTTATTAAAATTTTACCTTTAATTCTTTTTATAGTTGTTACTCCTGTAAGTGCACATATTATATATGCTATGAAATATCCTGTAATAAAAATACTTATTGCAAAATTATAATATTCATCATAAATAGCTGTTATAAACTCTCCAGTAGCAGCCAATATACATCCTATTATTATAAAAGCAAGAAAAAGGATTATTTCTATAGGAATTTTATCAAAATCATTAATATCTATTCCATCTTTTCCCTTTGTATGTCCTATTGCTATAATTAAATATATACCTAAAATAGCTACTACTATTGTGCATACAGGAATTGCATAATACATCTGTGTTTCATATGGTGCTAAAAAATCTGTTAGTCTTTTAAAAAATGCGTCATTATTATTTACAATAACCTCTTCTTTATAAGTAGTATATATTTTTAAATCATTTATTGTTGCTGTATGAAAAGTTTTTACTAATCGTTCTGTACTATCTAAGTTTACAGTATCATTACTTTCTTTATAAAATTCTTCTATAGCTTCTGCTTCTAAATCATCTGATGTATATGGATAGTTAGAAGTTGTATTTTCTTCAGTTGTAATTGTATAATAAGTATTTTTGAAATCATCAAAATATTGTATAGCTTTATTTTTTATAACCTCTGAATCAGCTTCAACATTTCCATTAATTATATTAGCTTTTTTAGAATTATCTCTAGTTCCAATATAATCAATAATTTTATCTATTGTATTGGTTTCTGAAGTTAGCTCAACATTTGTTAAAGCTAAGTTCTCATATAAAATTATGTAATAAAAATCTTTTATATTAATAAAATAACTATCATAATATTCTTTTCCTGAACCATAGCATATTTTATACTGACTATCTGTAACTGTAGTATAGCTTTCATTATGATAAATCAAGTTCTCTGTTTGTTTATATAATCTTGCCATATAAATAGATAAAAAATTATCTGACTCAAAATATTTATGATCATATCTATTTTCATCATTAAAATTACTTTTAGCAATTTCATAAAATACAGATGATAAAATTATTAGTACTAAAATAGGTATTAAAATATAGCTAATTACTTTTAATAACTTACTCTCTCTCATAAGTTCTCTCCTCTCTTTTAATATTCAGATACTGAAACGTCATAGACAGCTAGACACTAAGACGTAGATTTTGTCTAATCCCTCTATATATTTTTTACTTTCTATCAAAGCGTAACTAATAAAAAAGACGTTTCTATCAAAAATAATTATATGTAAATAATTTAGACAAAAACTCTGTCCCCATGTCTAATTTATTTTCTCAATTTTATATCCTATTCCCCATATTACTTTTAAATATTTAGGTTCTTTAGGATTTATTTCTATTTTCTCTCTTATATGTCTTATATGTACAGCAATAATATTTTCTGCACCAAAAGCTTCATCATCCCAAACATTTTGATATATTTGTTCTATCGAAAATACTATCCCTTTATTTTTTATCAAGAACTTTAATATGTTATATTCTGTAGGTGTTAGTTTTACTGAATTTCCATCTACAGTTACCGTTTTTAAATTATCATCAATTATTAAATCCCCAGTTCTATATATGCTTTTACTTTCTTTTTCTTCTATTGCTCCAAGCTTTGTATATCTTCTTATTCCTGAATTAACTCTTGCAATTAATTCTAATGGATTAAAAGGTTTCGTTACATAATCATCTGCCCCAAGATTTAATCCATTTATTTTATCTTCATCTTCTGATTTTGCAGATAGCATAATAACAGGTATACTTGTATTCATTCTTATTTCATTTAAAGTTTCAATTCCATCTTTTTTAGGCATCATAATATCTAATAATACTAAATGTATTGTATTGCTATTTAAAACTTTTAAAGCTTCTTCTCCATCATATGCTTTTAAAACATTATATCCTTCTTTAGTTAAATATATTTCTATTGCTTTAACAATCTCTTTATCATCATCACATACTAAAATATTATACATTTTAAATCCCCCATTTTTTATTTTTATATAGAAATCAAAATTAACATATTAAAAATTTTTTATTTACTTATTTCTTCTAATATTAATAACTTTTTATAGTAATTAGATAAAATTCATTAATTATTATATCAGCATAATAACTATTTTTAAAGTATTTTTATTATAACAAAACTTTATTAAGAAAAAATAGAGAAAATATTAAGAATTTATTAATATGAAATTTTCTATTATATAAAAATTTAATCTCTACAAAAATGTAGAGATTAATCCTTTATATATTTTTTCTTAATATTTCACTTTTAAATTTTATTTTAAATATTTTGCAACCTCTGAAATTATCGCATTTTTTGCTTCGTCAAAACTCATGTTTAAAGTAGTAGCTGCTGCTTTAATATGTCCACCACCACCGAAAGTTAAACAAACTTCTGATACATTAACATACTCATTTGAACGAAGTGAAGCCTTAAACCCTTTTTCTTTTTCATATAAAAATATTGAAACTTCCACTCCTTCAATGCTTTTTCCAATTTCAACTATGCCATCATGTTCTCCTGCTTTTATATTAAGTGCTTCATCATCAGCTTTTGTTAAATATGTAAATGAAATTTTCCCCTCTTCAAAAAATTCCATTCTATTCATTGCAAGCTTTTGAGCTTCAAATTTTGAATGAGTCATTGTCATCATAGCTTGTTTATAAATCTTAGGTAAATTTATTCCATTTTCCAATGCCCAAGAAGCAAATTCAAAAGATTCAACTGTAACATTAGTATTTCTAAATCCGTTAGTATCTGTAATTATTCCTGTTAATAAACATTCTCCCATTTCTTTAGTTGTTTCAATATTTAAATATTCAAAACTAGATACTAAAATTTGTGCTGTTGCTGGTGAAACATGATTTACAATATTATAATCTGCAAACATATCATTTTTTGTATGATGATCAATTTCTATTGTTACTTTTGCTTTTTCAAAATATGCTCTTGCATCAGCATTTACTCTTTTTATGTTAGGACAATCTAATACTATTGCTAAGTCTGTCACTTCAAATTCCAAGTCATATTTAATATATTCTCTTCCAGGTAAATACGAAAAGTTTTGAGGAAATTCATCTTTCATTACTATAAATGCATTTTTTCCCATATTTCTTAAAGCAAGTACAAAAGCTAGCGAACTTCCTATTGCATCACCATCAGGTGCTTCATGTGCCATTATTGCTATATTTTCAGCCTTTTTTATTTCTATTAATATATCATCTAAAGTCATACTTTTATTCTCCTATCTTTGATTATAAACTATAGCTTTGAAAAGTACTCAGAAGAGATGTCACAATTTAATTATTGTACTCTTATTTATTAAAATCCTTTGTAATATCTTTTAATATTTCATCTATTCTTGAACCATATTCTAAAGACTCATCAAATTCAAATATAAGTTCTGGGGTATATCTTAAATTAATTTTCTTAGCTATAGCACTTCTAATATAACCACTTGATTGTTTTAAAATAGTTAAATTTTCTTTTTTGCTTTTTTCGTTTATCATTGTTACATAAACCCTTGCAAACCTTAAATCTGGTGTAGTTTTTACTTTGCTTACACTTATTAATCCTGTAAGATGCGGATTCTTTAATTCTAAAGAAATTATACTGCTAATTTCTTTTTTTAATTCCTCATCTATTTTATTCATTCTATTACTATTACTAGGCATTTTTTATTCCTTTCTAAATTACACAGTAGTTTTTCCAAGAAAATTCATAAAAGTTTTTAGTCTTTTATAAGCATAGCTGTGGCTGTAAAGATATACTTCCTTTACAGCTTCAGTTTATTTTACTTGTTCCATAACATATACTTCTAATTGATCTCCTTCTTTTAAATCATTAAAGTTTTCAATTTGAAGTCCACATTCATATCCTTTATCAACTTCTTTAACGTCATCTTTAAACCTTTTTAAAGAAACTAATTTTCCATCATGTATAACTATATTATCTCTAATAACTCTTATTCCTGCATTTCTAGCTACTTTTCCAGTTAATACATAAGTACCAGCAATTGTTCCAACATTTGAAACTTTAAATGTTTGTCTTATTTCAGCTGTTCCTATAACAACTTCTTTATAAACTGGATCAAGCATTCCCTTCATTGCAGCTTCTATATCGTTTATAGCATCATAAATTACAGAGTATTGTTTTATTTCAACTCCTTCTTTATCTGCTATTGTTTTTGCTATTACTTCAGGTCTTACATTAAATGCAATTATAATTGCGCCTGAAACTTTTGCAAGTGTTACATCTGATTCTGTTACACCACCAACATTTGAATGTATAACTTTTACTCTTACTTCCTCATTTGAAAGTTTTTCTAATGATTGTTTTAATGCTTCAACAGAACCTTGAACATCTGCTTTTACTATTAAGTTTAATTGTTTTAAGTTTTCACTTTCAATCTTATTAAATAAATCATCAAGAGTAACAACTGTACTAACATTGATTTCTTTTTGATGTTTTTCATATTGTCTTTTTTCAATTAAATGTTTTGCTGTTCTTTCGTCTTTTACTTCATAGAAAGTATCTCCAGATTCTGGAACTGTTGTTAAACCTGTTATTTCAACTGGTGTTGATGGACCTGCAAATTTAACTTTTTTGCCTTTATCATTTTGCATTGTTCTTATTCTACCTATAGAAGAACCAACTATAATAGTATCACCAACATCTAATTTACCTCTTTGTACAAGCATTGTTGCTACTGGTCCTCTTGATTTATCAAGTCTTGCTTCAATTACAGTACCTTTTGCTTGTTTTGTTGGATTTGCTTTTAATTCTAATACATCTGCTTCTAATAATACCATTTCTAAAAGATTATCTATACCTTCATGTTTTTTAGCAGAAATTGGCACATAAATTGTATCTCCTCCCCAAGCTTCTGGAACTAACTCATATTTCATTAATTCTTGTTGCACTCTTTCAAAATTAGCATCTGGTAAATCCATTTTATTTACGGCAACAATAATTGGTATTTCTGCTGCTTTGGCATGATTTATAGCTTCAATTGTTTGAGGCATTACACCATCATTTGCTGCAACAACTAATATTGCTATATCTGTAATCATAGCACCTCTAGCACGCATAGATGTAAATGCTTCGTGTCCTGGTGTATCTAAGAATGTTATATCTCTATCATTAATTTTTACTTGATATGCACCAATATGTTGTGTAATTCCTCCTGATTCACCTTCAATTACATTTGTACTTCTAATAGCATCCAAAAGTGATGTTTTACCATGATCAACGTGTCCCATAACAACTATAACTGGTGGTCTTGGTTTTAAATCTTCTTCTCTATCTTCTGTTTCATCAATTAAAATATCTTCATCTGTTACAACATTTTTCTTTACTGCATTAATTCCATATTCTTGTGCTATTAAATATGCTGTATCAAAATCAACTTCATTATTTATTGTTGCCATTATTCCTAAATTTAATAATTTTTTAATTACATCACCACTTGTTATTTTCATTTCTGATGCTAAATCTTTAACTGTAATTGTTTCTGGTATTGTAATTTCTGTTAATTTAAAGATTTTTTGTTTTGTTCTATTTTCTTGTTTGTTATTTTTCTTTTTAGCTCTTCTTCCTCTTTCTGTACTTAAATCATAATAATCTAACATTTCTCCACCATCATACATGTTAGATAATTTGTTTTGTCTCTTTAAATTATTTAATTTATCTGAGTCAAAGTCATTTCCATTACCTTTACGATTAACTTTTTTAGCTTTTTGTTCATCTTGTTGTCTATTTAATTTAGCTTTGTCTTTAGCTTTATTTCCATAATCTCTAACATTTTCTTTTTCAGCAGGAATATCAACTTCCATAATGTTTTTAATTTTTTTATCTATTCCTCTATCATCTAATCTTCTTTGACCACCATTGTTTCTATTATTATTGTTTCCTTCTCTTTTATTAAATCCACCTTTTTGGTCATTTCCATTATTAAAGTTTCTTTTATTGTTATATCCATTATTATTCCTGTCTTTATTGTAATTATTAAATTTATTATTATTATTATTTTGAGTTTCTTTTCTATTTTCAAATTTTGGTTTTTCACTGTTATTTTCATTAGATTTTTGAGCATCATTATTAGAAGTTTCTGTTTCTTTTACATCAGCAACTTTTTCTTCTTTATTATTTACTTCATTTTCTTCTTTTTTAGATTCTTCTTTTTCTACTTCTACTGCTGGTTTAGATTCTTCTTTTTTCTTACCAATTCCTAATAACTCACTAACAGTAAGAGGTTTTGTTGGCTTATCTCTATAAACTATATTGTAATCTTTGTTTCTTTTATTTTCTATAAAACCAACATCTTTCTTTCTTGATTGCTCAGCTTTTTTTCTTTCTTCTTCTTTCTTTTCTTCTTCATCATTAATTATTACTGCTCTTCTAATAATTACTGGCTCTTCGTTTTTTTCTTTTTTACTTTCCATAAATTTTGTTTTTGAAACTCCTTTAAATAATTTTTCTATTTTTTTCATTTCTTCTTCTGTAATAGAACTTAAATGGCTTTTAACATCAATTCCGAGCTTCTTTAGCTACATCTAAAACTTTCTTTGCTTCTACTCCTATTTTTTTAGCCACTTCATGAATTTTAATTTTTTCCAAGTGGTTCACCTCCATGAATTACTTTTTCTATACTATCGGCAAAATTCTTATCTACAATTCCTATAACTGCTCTATTGTGTTTACCTATTGCTTTACTATTTTCATTTATACTTCCATAAACTATTAATTTTACCTTCTCTTTTTCACAATAATATTTCATGTTTTTAATAGTTTTTTCTGAAGCATCTTCAGCAATAATAACAAGTTTTACTTTTTTCTTTGCCATTTGTTCTAATATAATGTCTGTTCCAGAAATTAGTTTTCCTGCTTTGGCACTAATCCCCAGTAAGCCATAAACTTTATTTATCAATAATTACACCTCTTAAACTTTCATAAATTTCAGAACTTATTTCTTGCTCAAAAATTCTTTCTAACCTTTTTGATTTCATAATTTTTTCTAGGCACTCTTCTTTTTTACAAATATAAGCACCCCTTCCACTTTTCTTACCGCTTAAATCAACTTCAATTACTCCATCTTTTGATCTAACAATTCGTATTAACTCTTGTTTTTCTTTTTGCTCATTGCAAGCCATACATGTTCTAGCTGGTTTCTTTTTTACTATCACACTAATCACATCCTAAATTTATTCTTCACTTGTTTCTTCTGATTCTTCTACATCTTCAGCTTCAGCTTGTGCTAATAATATTTCTCTTATTTGAGATTCTGATTTTATATCTATTTTCCAATTTGTAAGTCTTGCTGCAAGTCTAGCATTTTGACCTGATTTACCTATTGCTAATGATAATTGATCATCTGGAACTATAACTTGTGCAAATTTTTCTTCTTCCTTAACATCAACTGCCATAACTTGAGCTGGAAGTAATGCTGCAGCTATATAAATTGCTGGATCTTCATTCCATTCTATAACATCAATTTTTTCTCCATTTAATTCATTGATTATATTTTGGATTCTTACACCTTTTTGTCCTACGCAAGATCCAACTGGATCTATATTTTGATCTCTTGAATATACTGCTACTTTACTTCTTGAACCTGCATCTCTTGAAACACTTTTAATTTCTATTAGTCCCTCATATATTTCAGGGATTTCAAATTCAAATAATTTTCTTACGAAATCTGGGTGACTTCTTGAAACTATAACTTGTGGTGTTCCTTTCAATCCTTTTTCTACTTCTAAAACATAACCTCTTATTTTATCATTTACTTTATAATTCTCTGTAGGTATTTGTTCTTTTAGTGGCATAACTCCTTCAAGTTTTCCCAAATCCATAACAACAATTTTTCCGTCTGCTTTTTGAATTAATCCAGAAACGATTTCACCTTTTTTATCATTAAATTCTGTGAAAACCATATCTTTTTCTGCTTCTCTGATTTTTTGAACAACAACTTGTTTTGCTTTTTGAGCAGCTATTCTTCCAAAATCTTTTGGTTTAATTTCAATATTAACTATATCTCCTACATTATAGTTTTTATCAATTTTTCTAGCATCTTCTAATGTAATTTCTAATTCTGGAATAGCAAGTTCTGGAACAACCTCTCTTGCAGAATAAACATGCATTTCTCCTGTAATTTTATCAATAGTAACTTTTACATTATCAGCATTTTCGTCTGCATCAAAGTTTTGTTTATATGCTTTTACTAATGCTTCTTCTAATGCATTTACTAAATATTCTTTGCTTATTCCTCTTTCTTTTTCTAATTCATCCATAACTGCTATTAATTCTTTTACATCAACGTTTTTCATTTTTTATATCAATCCTTGTATAATAATATTTAGGTTTTTAATATGGTTTTACCTATAAACCCTTTTATATTATATGTCTTTTACAATTTTATAAAATCAACTTTTGTTCTATTATATCTACCAATTGTATACAGTTTTTGCAATAGCAATATCTTTTAAATCTATTTTCATGTCACTACTATCTATTTCTATTGTAATTTCATTATTATTATATTCTTTTAAAACTCCAATTAGTTCTTTTTGTTTATTTATAGCTTTAAAAAGTTTTATACTTATTTCATTTCCTATTTGTTTTATAAAATGTTTTTCTTTTCTTAAAACTCTTTCAAGACCTGGTGATGAAACTTCTAAAAAATATTGTTCTTTTATATAATCGGCCTCATCTAAAATATCATTTATCACATTATTTACTTTTTCACAATCACTAATATTAATACCTTTTTCATTATCAATAATGATTCTTAAATAATAATCTTTTCCTTCTTTTTCGTATCTTACATCATATAAATCATATCCTAAATCTACTATAGTTTTCTCTAATAGCTTTTCAACCTTAGATTCTATACTATTTTGTGCCAAAACATCACCTCCATTTTATTTTACATTAGTAAAGAGTGGGATTGGTTCCCACTCTTCTAGTCCATTTATTACGATATAGTTATTATATACTTATTTTTCAATAATTGCAAGCTTTTTTTCAAAATATTAAAGACATTTTTCTACTTATTTTTTATATTATTAATATATGCTATAAAGTAAAAAACATCTTACATATTAATTTTTAAAAGTTTCCATTGGTATAATCTTTTCCCTCAAATCTTTTTCCTGATTTAACTGTATTAATTATATTTTGTACTTCAGATGGCTTTTCATCTAAAATATCTATTCTTATAGAATCAACATTTATGTCATTTATTACTACTGATAAAATTTTACTATTATACATTGTTGTTATTGTAGATACATTATCTGGAATAATTCTAAAATCAAAATTCATTCTATCTTTCAAATAATAAATATTTTCTTCTAGTTTACATTTTCTATCACATTTTTCATAGCATTTGTTTGAACTTTCAAGATAACAATAATTATTAGTCATAACTGGTAATTTTCCATAAACAATAACTTCTGATTTTAAAGTTGAATTATTAATTATATTATTTATTTCAAATTTATCTAGTTCTGTAGAAACGGTAAAACTAGATAATCCATATTCTTTTAAATATTCTACAGAATAGCCATTATATGTATTTAAAGTAAAGTTTCCTATTAATTCTAAATTATATTTTGATAATTCTTCTATTTGTGACATACTAGAAACTACAAAACCTTTTATATTAAATTTAGAAATTAGTGTATCAAAATCTATATTATTAATTCTTTTATCTTTTAAAACACTTGGCATGTATACATATGTATTAAATTTTGATATAAAATCTTTAATTAAATTTTCATATTTAATATCTAAAAAATATTTTAATGGTATATATAATCTATCAATATTTTCTAGATTGGTATAATCATATTTTAAATTCAAAATATTAAAAAGTAATGAAATATTTTTTAATATGTTATTTTTAGTTCTTTCTGACTCATTTCTTTCTTCATTACTATGTATATTAATATCTTGATTTATATTTAACTTATCATTTTGTTCTATATTTTTTAAATTGTGAGTATTTTCTTTAATAACTAAATTTTCTAATCCTTCTAAAGCTGTTCTTCTAAGGTCATTTAATACGCTTTTTTGAACAAACAAATTATTTTCTAGTATTACATCAATTTTTTCAAATTCAAATTCTGTATTACCAGTTTTTGAAATTTGTTCAATAATTTTTTCTTCTGTAGCTGGTGTGTTTTGTGCTTCTAACGGTATATTATTTGATACAGCTGTAAATTCTATATTTTTATAAAATCCCTCTTCTGAATAAACCTTTAAAGAAATTGGTAAATTTCTTTTTATAGTTATTTGCCCAGATAATTTTATTTTCTTAAATTCTTTATCTTCTTTAAAACTTGGTGAAATGAATTTGTTTAATTTTGCTGTTTCAATTCTATAAACTTTTGAACCTACTCCAAATTTCCCTTTCATTCTACCAATTTTTACTATATTATCTTTTCCTAAACTTTCAAAATTTTTATTATCAATCATAAGTTCTGAAACAGTATAACTTTCATTGTTAATTGATACCTTATCTCCAATAGATATTGTATTTTCTAATTTTAATTTTAAATGTCCTTTATTCTCATTTATATGAGATATTGTACCAACATAAATTCCCATATTGTTTGGCTTATCTTTAAAAATAAGTTCTTTATTTCCAGCAGGTTTAAAATGACCTGTAGAAAATCCACCACGATTAAAAACTTGAGTTAATTCATCTCTATCTGATAAATTTGTTTCTTCATTTACTATATCTAGTTCTTTTTTTATCATATTTCTTAAAGTTTCGTTATCTAACTCTATATTATTTAAAACTAAATCAATATATTTTCTATAAATTCTTGTAACTGTTCCAACATATGTAGGCGTTTTCATACGACCTTCAATTTTAAAAGAATCAACTCCCATTTTTATTAATTCTGGTAAATATTCAATTCCTAAATTGTCACGAGGACTTAAAAGATAACCTTTATCTAAAGATTTAACTTTTTTACTTTCCATATTTTCTTCAATAAGTTCATATGGTAATCTACAAGGTTGAGCACAAAGTCCACGATTTCCAGAACGTCCACCAATCATACTAGATAACAAGCACTGTCCTGAATATGATATGCAAAGAGCTCCATGTATAAAAACTTCTAGTTCAATAGATGTATTATTTCTAATATATTCAATATCTTCTAAAGAAAGCTCTCTTGATAAAACTACTCTTGAAAATCCTCTATTTTCTAATTGTTTTACTCCATCTAAGTTATGCACTGTCATTTGGGTACTTGCATGTAATGGTATTTCTGGATAATTTTTTAGTAAGTAATTTGCTAAACCCAAATCTTGTATTATAATAGCATCTACCCCTAAATTATATGCATTAATTGCTAGATTTACTGCATCATTAAATTCTTCATCTTTAATTAAAGTATTTAAAGTTAAATGCACTGTAACGTTTCTTAACTTCGCATAATGTATTGCTTTTGCTAATTCTTCATTATCAAAATTAGTAGCTTTTGCTCTAGCATTAAAACTTGCTGCTCCCAAATAAACTGAGTTTGCTCCATTTTGTACTGCTGCTTTTAAACATTCAAAATCTCCTACTGGAGATAATAATTCTGGACTTTTCATATATTTTCCTCTATTTTTTACTTATACTATTTATATCAACCACATTTGTATCTACATTAGAATTATCTAATATTATTTCTCCTGATTTATAATCTAATATAGTGTAATTTCTTACATTTGGTAATTTAATATCTTCTAAATTTGTACTATTAAATTTTAGTTCATAATTATATTTTAATAAACTTTCATTTTTATTTCCTAGTTCAGCTTTAATTGGATTTTTATTTTCTTTATCTATCCATACTGTTTTTACTATATTATTTTCATTCGTTATTATCATATAGCATGCTTGTCCATCTAATTTAACTGATTTTATTTTAGTTTTTAAATCACATGCTAGTAAAAATCTTTGAAATATATTTTTATTATATCCTGGAATTACACTTGAAAACATATCGTTTGATACTAATGTAATCGAATTTTCATCATTAATATCTAATGTATAAATTTTCTTGTTTGTCTCATCAACTAAATATGCATTCTTTCCATCTACCCAACTATATAAACCATTTGATGTAACACATTTTCCAACTCCATCTTTATAAAAAGCTTCTGTTTCAGAATCATTATTTCCATCAGTAACTGTAGTCTTTAGATAATAATTATTTATTGCAATATTTTCATCTACTTTTTTAAATATACTTTGAATTAACGTAAATCTGTATATTGCTATAACTCCTAATATAAATGCAATTATAATTAATATTAATAAAAAAATTAATCCAATTTTTAATTTTTTACTCATTATTTTCTCCTTCTAAAAACTTATCTATATCTAAAAATACTATTAATTTCTCACTTTACACTTCTAAAAATATAGATTGTTTTACTTCTATTTAATTAATAAATTGATATATTAATAAAGTTTTTAAATCTTATATAACAATATATAAATTCCTAAAACTTCTGAAGTAAATCCATAATTATGTGCAAGTTCATAACTAAAATCAGAATCTGCTCTTACTATATATGCATATGAATCATCTACTATTTTTTCATTTACTATAAATCTACCATAGTTATCCTTTTCATCTCTTGTTTCATTAAATTCATATGGTGAAATTGGATTTGCATATAATGCATATATGTGTGGTCTTTCTGCTCCAGTATATATACAAACTTTTTTATCTTTTAGTTCTGCTCTACCATTTACTTGTCTTATTGCTTCAATTAAATCTTTTTCAAAAAATTGTTGATGTTCATAGTCTTTTGAATATTGTGTAAAATAATAGTATGTAAACATTGAAAAATTAATAATATACATTGCTGTAATCATTATAAGTATTATTCTAGAAAATATTATTTCTACTTTTTTATTTTTTTCCATATCATTTTTTAACTTAATATTTTGTTTTTGATATATATAATGGATAGTAGAATACGCAAAAAATATCAAAGGAAAATATATAGCATTGGATTTTGATATATTTATATCTGCTATTAATAACATTGTACATGCTACTGATACAAATAATAAAAATATAATAGAATTTGCTTTAAATTTCTTTTGTTTTATACTTTTTACTAATTCAAATATTTCAATTATAATTCCACACGTAGATAAAATTATTGCAAAATTGTACAATGTTCCAAACTCTGGAAGTGAATTAAATGGTAGATCATCATATATAAAAACTTTATCTAAAGATTTTATATTTGGAATTACATTTTTAAAACTAACTTCTGCACTCCTATAATTTGGTAATTTTGGAATTGTTATTATCCAATTAATTTGATCTATAAATCCATTATTTACTAAAAGCATTAACATTAAAGGAAGTGCAAAAATAAATATTGGAATTCCTAAAATAATCATGCTTTTTAAATCAATTTTCTTAACATATAACATATAAATCAAACTAAGTAATAAAAAGATTGGAACAATTATATATGAAATAGCATAAGTGTACAAAGTAACTCCAAAAGAAATTCCTGCTAATATATAATCATACCATTTCTCTGCTCTTAATAGGAAAAATAGAGAAATTATCAAGCATGGTGCTAATAAATTGCAGTCTAGTCCCCATCTTGATGACATTATATTCCATGGATTTATAGTTAAAAGTAAAGTTACTAATAAAGCCGATTTTTCTCCTATATTTTTCCTTATCATAAAATAGCAAGCACATATCGCTAAACAATTAAATATAACTGCTGTTACTCTTATAGAAGTTAAATTAAATCCAAATAATTTAATAAAAACACTTGTTGCATATCCATATAAAACACTTTGTCCACCACCAAAATTCACAAAATATACTGGTAATTTATTTAGCGCTCTATCAACTCTAAAATTTGCTATACAAAAAGCATCATATGCCATTCCAGCTTCATCAACATTAACTCCTGAAGGTATATTTTCTAATTTATATGTTCTTAAAAAAATCGCAATAATAAAAATAATTATAAAAGCTACTATATTTAATTTATATCTTTTTACAATTTCTGCTAGTCTTTCCATATTTACCTCAAATATATTTTTTTGTTTTAAATTTCACTATATAAATTTTAAGCTATAAACAAATTTAATTTCTTACATATATAAAGCGACATATAAAACCTTCATATGTCGCTACTGTAAATTATATACGTTTAATAATAACATAGACAAAATCTCAGTAATCTTTTGCTCCTTTTATTTTATCTATTTTTCTAATTTATGATATACTTTTTTACCTTTTCTTAAAATAGCATATCCTTCTTTAAAATCATTTTCACTTAATTTATAAGAAATATCTTCTATTTTATTATCATTTAAAGTAATTCCGCCTTGTGCTATTAATGTTTTTGCTTGACCTTTAGATGGTGCTATTCCTGTTTCAACTAATGCATCAAGTATAGAAATATTTATATCTGATATTTTTGTTGATGGCATATTTTCTATATTTCCACCATTTCCAAATAAAGCTTCAGCTGCTTCTTCAGCTTTAACTGCCTCTTCTTCTCCATGAATTAATTTTGTTATTTCATATGCAGCAATTTTTTTAGCTTCATTTATTTTCTCATCTTTTAATGATGATAATCTATCAACTTCTTCATCTGGTAAAAATGTTAAAAGACTTAATACTTTTCTAACTTCTGTATCACCAATATTTCTCCAATATTGATAGAATTCATATGGAGATGTTTTTTCTGGATTTAACCACAAAGCACCTTTAGCTGTTTTTCCCATTTTTTTGCCATCAGCTGTTGTAAGAAGTTTAAATGTTAATCCATAAGAATCTTCTGAACCTATTTTTCTTATTAATTCAACTCCACCTATGATGTTAGACCATTGATCATTTCCGCCTATTTGCATTTTACAATCATATTTATCATGTAAATATAAGAAATCATAACTTTGAAGTAAAAGATATCCCATTTCAAAAAATGTTAATCCTGATTCTAATCTGTTTTTGTAACATTCTTGAGCTATCATTTTACTAATTGTAAATTTAGTTCCTATTTCTTTCATGAAATCTATATAATTTAATCCTAATAACCAATCTGCATTGTTTACAATTATAGCCGCATTTTCTCCTTCAAAAGAAACAAATCTTTCTGCTTGTTTTTTTATTGCTTCAACATTGCTATCTAATTGTTCTCTTGTAAGCATTTGTCTCATGTCAGTTCTACCTGATGGGTCTCCTATTGTAGCTGTTCCACCACCCATTAATATAATTGGTCTGTGACCAGCTTTTTGCAAACGTGATGCAACCATTAATGCAACAAAATGCCCTATATGCATACTATTTGCTGTTGGATCTATTCCGATATAAAATCTAACACTTTCTTTTTGAAATAACTCTCTCATTTCTTTTTCATGTGTTAGTTGTTCTATATAACCTCTATTTTCAAGTTCTTTTATTATATCTGTCATTAATCTTCCCCCTAATATTATAAGCTAATTTTTCCTTCTGAATACTCTCCATTCATATCACTAGCATTAGTTTCAGGAATATGTATTCCATTGAATTCTTCATAGCCTAAATATCGATTTAAATTTCTTGCACTTATACCTGTCGAAGCTGATATTTCCATTTTTGAAACACCATTTATATAGCTATCTGCAAAAAATCCTTTTAATTTACTTAAATCTGCTAAATCCTTTTTTTCACATTCATGGCAAACATCTACGTCTGAAGCATAAAATTTACCACAACGAGCACATCTTTTTAGTTCCATAACATAGCCCTCCTATTTTTTTACTTTGCGCATATTTTATCATAACTTTACAAAAAAAGATATATTTTTTATAAATTTTTAATAAAATATATTTTACTCTTTACTTTCAATAATTTTATTAAAAATTTTAGAAAATAATTCTTTTATTTTTCTTAAAATCATTACTATTAATAATGAACCTACAAAAGTTACTACTAATCCTACTGCCAAATATAAAAGTTCAAGATAAAATTTTTCTATTTTTTCAAATTTATATAAATCAACTTTAGCAAGTATTAAATAATGAATTAAATAAATTCCAAAAGTCTTATCTCCAAGCCATACTATAAACTTTCCTAATTTTTCATTTTTTATTTCAAATGAATATAAAGCCATAAATAAACTTATAGCTGATATAATATTTAAAGATGTAAATCTCCAATCCATAAAATTTTCTCTTCCAATTATATCTGTAAGAGAATTTATTACCATATATCTCATTTCTATTTTATATCTTATAAAGTTTACAATCACAAAAGCTAAGCTAGAAAAAATAAATACTTTTTTGTTATTTTTAATTTTGTCTTTATGTATAAATAATTCATATCCTAATAGAACATATAAGATTTCTCTATCAACTAATTCTAAAACCTTAATTGTTCCAATGTTTGGAAGAGTAGCAAACCTTTGAATATCTGTTATTGCACATGCAATTACTCCAAATCCAAGTATAATTCTACGTGCAAGTTTTGAATTTTTTTCTTCTTTACATACAAGCCATAATATTGGTATCCATATTATTATTTTTACATAAGAATATATGTACCATAAATGCGCACATAAAGTATTTATATGTGTTATATCTCCTGTTAAAGTAGTACGCATAATTCCTACAAAATTCATATTAGTTATCGCATTTTTTAAGCACCAAACAATATTTTCTCTATTTATTATAAACATATAAAATATTTGTGCAAATAAAATATATATAATTGATGGTATTAAAACTTTAAAAAACGTGCTTTTCCAAATCTTTTTATAACTACGTCCGATTAACCAAGAAAAATCCTGTTATCATAAAAAATAGTGGTACTCCATCAGTTAAAAAGCTTTTTTCTAATAATCTGCTCCAATCAATTCTGTTAAAGCATTGATTTAATACTTGCAAACATAGATGTGTTAATATAACAATAAAACATGCTACTACTCTTATTAAATCTACTGAAATATCTCTTTTATTTGTTTTTTCTGCTTTTACAGGTATCTCCACATCATCTTTTTCAATTTCCTGCAACTCTTCTCTTTCTTTTACTATCATAATAGTTAATCCCCTAAAATATCTATTTTGCTAAAGCAATTTTAATTTATATTTTTTCTTATTTCATATATTTTTAATAAATTATATATTTTTTTCTTAAAATTTATCTTAAATAAGTTTCTACTATCCCTTTTCCTTTTTCTGAAGTAATTTTTAAAATAGCTCCATTTACAATCGCCATCTGTGGTGATACATGACCTATGTCTGCATCACAAATTATAGGAATGTTTAAATCTCCTAAAGCATCTTTTACTGTTTGATTAAAGCTGATATCAAAATCTTCTCTAACCATTAATGGTCTACCAAATATAATTCCATTACAATATTTAAAGTATCCTGCATTTTTCATTTGCCATAAATATCTAAATATATCTGATGTTGCTTTTTCAAAGCATTCCATAAACCATATTGTTCCTTCTTCCTTGTGATTTTCAATATAGTTTTTAATATTGTCATACTTAGTTCCAAAAAAACATTGTAAGCAATCTAAGCATCCCCCTAGTGCTCTTCCTTGCATAACTATCTTTTCTCCACCAACTATATTTTTCCATTCAACTTTTTCTGTTAAATTATATGTTACATATGGATCTTCTTCATTTGGATCCCAATTTTTTTCATATAAATCAAAAGATTCTTGCACTATTTCTTTTCCACTTTGAATTTCTAAAGCATCTGTTAAACTTCTATGCAATGGTCTCATTGCATAATCTTTTATTGTTTGAAAATATAAATTTGGAATTTCAAGAATTGTATTAAATAAAAAACTTATTCCTGTAATATCTGAATATCCTTGTAACCACTTAGGTTTTAATGTTCTTATTTTTTCAAAATCTAAATAATCTAACATTTCACATAGAAAATCTCCACCTGTAGCAAATATTATTGATTTTACTTTATCATTTTCTAAAAGCTCCATAAATTCTTTTGCTCTTTGCTCTGCTGATGCACTTCTTCCTCTTTCTCCTTTTCTTACACTAGCTGTTTCAATTACTTCATACCCCATTGATTTTAATGTTTCTATTGCAGGTTCTAATCTTCTTATTTTATGTGGTTTAGTTATTCCTCCTGAAGGAGCACATATTCCAATTGTATCTCCCTTTTTTAAGTTTTCAGGATAATTCATATTTTCCTCCTATTCGACAAATAAATTTTTCTCATACACACTTCAAATATTCACTTCAAAATTTTTTAAAATTTCGGACAATTACTAACTCTTCCCATGCACACTTCAATTTTTAATATTTAATAAGCTATCTTTTAAAAATTTTTAATATTATTTTCTTATATCATATCTAAAATTTCTTTTTTTAAAGTTGATACTATTTCTTCTTGTGGTACTTTTTTTATAATTTCACCTTTCTTAAATAGTAATCCTTCATTTTTTCCTCCAGCAATCCCAATATCAGCTTCTCTTGCTTCTCCAGGTCCATTTACAGCACATCCCATTATTGCAACTGTAATATCAGATTCTAATGTTTGTAAAAAATTTTCTATTTCTTTTGCTATAGGAATCATATCGTATTGAATTCTACCACAAGTAGGACATGCTACAAGTTTTGGACTTTTATTATATAAATTGCAGTTTTTTAGTATTTCTTTACACACTGGTATTTCTTCTATTGGATCATCTGATAGTGATACTCTTATTGTATCTCCTATTCCTTCTCTTAACATAACTCCTAATCCTATACTTGATTTTATTGTTCCACTAAATGTTGTTCCTGCTTCTGTTATTCCTAAATGAAGAGGATAATTAAAGACTTCTGCTGCTTTTTTATATGCTTCTACACACATATCTAGATTAGATGCTTTAAGTGATATTGCTATATCATAAAAATCTAATTTTTCTAGTATTTCTACATGTCTTTTAGCACTATCTATCATTGCATCACTACATGGTTTTCCATATTTATCTAAAAATTCTTTTTCTAAAGATCCTGCATTGATTCCTATTCTAATTGGAATTTTATTTTTCTTGCAAGCTTCTACAACAAGCTTTGTTTTTTCTTCATCTCCTATATTTCCAGGATTTATTCTTACCTTATCAACTCCTGCTTCTATTGAAGCTAATGCTATTTTGTAATCAAAGTGAATATCAGAAACAATTGGAATATGTATTCTCTTTTTTATTTCTTTTATTGCTTTTGCATCTTCTATATCTAAGCATGCTACTCTAATTATTTCACAACCTACATTTTCTAATTTTAATATTTGTTCTACTGTTGAATCCACATCCTTAGTTTTTGTATTGCACATAGATTGCATAACAACTTTATTCTGCCCACCTATCTGAATACCTCCTACATATATGGTCCTTGTTTCTGTTCTTTTATACATATTTTTTCTCCATATTTTATTCATTTTGGGACGTTTGTTGATGAATACCTTTTAGACAAAATCTACGTCCCGCTGTCTATTGCCTATATTATTATTATATCTCTTTTTAATAGTTTATTTTTTACTGTTCCTGTTCCTAAATACTTATTCTCATGATTATATATGTTATATACTCCATCTTGATTTTCAAATGTTAACATTACTCCATTTAAAAATAATTCTTCTTTTCTTTCATTTAAAACAATTTTAGATAAATCTTTAAAAATGTCTTCCATTTGAATTAATTTTTTATTTAAAAATGAGTTATTACTTTTATTTTCTTCTAAACTTTCAAAATCAATCGCATCTTCAATTTTAAATTTATCAACTAAAGTTCTTGTTAACGAACTCATATATCCTACTGTTTCAAGTTTTTCTGCTATATCTTCACATAAAACTCTTATATATGTTCCTTTACTGCAACTTACCTCAAATTCAATTTCTAAATTTTCTTTATCTATACTTAATAATTTTATATTATAAATCTCTATTATACGTGGTTCTATTTCAAGCTTTTCTCCTGCTCTTGCATATTCATAAAGTTTTTTACCATTTACTTTAATAGCAGAATATAAAGGAGGTATTTGAGTTTGTTTTCCTAAAAAAGTTTTTAAAACTTTTTCTACATTTTCTAAATTCTCTAAATTTACTTTTTTTTCTTCTACAATATTTCCTTCTTTATCACCAGTATCTGTCTTTTTTCCTAACTTTAATTTTGCCACATAAGTTTTATCATGTTCTATTAAGTATTTGGATAGTTTAGTATAATTTCCTATTAATACTGGAAGAACTCCTGTTGCCATTGGATCTAAAGTCCCAGTATGACCCGCTTTTTTTATATTTAATATTTTCTTTACTTTTGATACTGTATCTTGTGAAGTAAATCCTTCTGGTTTATTTATAATTATAACTCCTTGCATAATCTCCTTCTTACCAATGATATGTTTCATTATTTGAAATTTTAAAAGCTCTAAATAATTGTTCTAATAAAAATACTCTTATTAATTGATGTGGAAAAGTCATTTTTGAAAAACATATCAATTCATTAGATTTTTTTAAAATTTCATCTGTTAGTCCTAAAGTACCACCTATTATTAAAGTTACAGTGCTAAACCCATTAACAGTTATATTTTCAAGTTTTTCTGAAAATTCTTCTGAAGTATATTGTTTTCCTTTTAAATCTAGTGCAATTACATACGAATCCTTTTTTATACTATTAATAATTTTAGTAGCTTCTTTTGATTTTATTTCATTTATTATACTATCATTTATTTTATTTGGTAATTTTTCATCTTGAAGTTCTGTAAAACTTAGATTGCAATACTTTGATAATCTTTTTGAATATTCTTGAATAGCACTTTTTAAATATTCTTCTTTTAATTTTCCGAACACAAATAATATTTATATTAACCATTACTTACTCTTTCTTTTCTCTCTATTGCCACTCACAAGTTGCTGGTGGTTTACTTGTAACATCATACATTACAAATTCTATTTTATCAGAAAATTTTTCTTCAATTTCTTTTACAATATTTGATAAAGCTTCTTTTGATGCTTCTTTTCCTATTTCAGCTGGTCTTCCTGTCATAAAATCATTTGTAACAAATGTTCTAATTGCTATAGAATATTTTTTTGTTATCCCTATTGGAACAAGTACTGCAAATGTTTGATTTGCTTTACTTGTTTCTAAATTTGTAGTTACTATTTTATCTATTTCTCTTAGTAAATCTACACATTCATCTTCGATTTTCATATCAAAACATTTAATTTCGCCATCTACTTTATTTGTATTTAAAATATATGCTACTCTGTTTATTGTTAAAATTTTATCTGTAATTTCTTTTGCTTTATTTGTAACTAAATTCCAATCTAAATCTAGTCCATTTCCTGAAATTACAGCTAAATTTCTATAACTTCTAGCATCTCCTTGTACACCTACTGATTTAATTGGCAATATTTGTCCATCATCTGTTGTATTTGATAAAATATTTTTAATTGCTTCTACATCTTCACTTGATATTACTACCTCTTGTGATTTATCATGGCAAAGTAATCTTATTGCTAAACCTGGACCTGGGAAAGGTTGTCTTGATGCAATACTTTCTTCTAATCCTAATTTTCTTGCAACTTTTCTTACTTCATCTTTATGCCAATCACTATTTGTTTCAACAATTAAACCTCTTTTTCTTGCTTCTCTAATTACAGCAACATCATTGTGATGAGTTTTAATTTTATGCGCAAATCCACTTATATCTGGGTTTCCACTTTCAATTAAATCTGGTCTTAAAGTTCCTTGTGCTATAAATGTATTTTGAGGATCTAATCCTAATCTTTCAATAACATTATTAGTTACTTTAATAAATATTTCACCAATAATTTGTCTTTTCTCTTCTGGATCAACTGTATTTACTAAAGGTCCTATTTTTTTACCATCTACTTCAACTATTGTATTGAAGAAATAATCTTTTGCATTTTCTCTAATTAAATTTTTAAGTCCTAATTCTTTTAGGTTTTCGCAAATTACATCACTTTCATTTTTTCTCATAAATCCTGAATCAACATGTATTGCATATATATTATCTGGATTTAATGCTTTTACAAGAAGTGCTGCTGTAACTGCTGAATCAACTCCACCACTTACAAGTACAATTATTTTATTATCTCCTACTTTTTCTTGTATCATTTTAATTGATGTTTCAATTCTATCATCTAATGCATATACTTCTTTATATTCTGCAACTTTTCTTATGAAGTTTTCAAACATCTTCATACCATTTTCTGTTAAGTCAACTTCTGGATGAAATTGGAATCCATATAATTTCTTTTCTTCATTTCCTATACCAGCTATTGCTTCTCCTGATTTTGCGATAACTTTAAAACCATTTGGAGTATTTTTTACTGTATCTCCATGGCTCATTAAAACTTTTTGATTTTCTTCTAATCCTTCAAATATTTTAGATGTTACATCTATTTTAACTTCATTTTGACCATATTCTTTAACAATATTACTATCTACTGTTCCACCAAAATAATCAGACATAAGTTGCATTCCATAACAAATTCCTAAAACTGGTTTTCCAAGTTCAAAAATTTTTTTATCAAATCCTAATCTTTGTTCTTCTCCTATATTATTTGGTCCTCCAGATAATATAACAGCCTTGTAATCAGCCAAAGTTCCTGCTTGTACATTTATAGGAAAAATATCAGATTTTACACCTAATTCTCTAACTCTCCTATCAATTACCTTTGTGTATTGTCCTCCACAATCAAGTATTGCTAACTTTTCCATTTTTAACTTCTCCTTTTTTTATATTTTTAAATTAGTTCTATTAATTTTTTTGTTTCACATTTAATCATTCCTTGCACCATTTGGCTATTTCCACCGCCTTGCAAGTCTAATTTTGTTTTTAAATCTTCAAAGATTAACTTTAAATCTTCTGTATCACTCATCATTATAAATCTTCCATTTGAACTTCATCTAATTTTAATGATATATTTTACTAGCTTTTTCCTCTACCTTTAAAACCTTTATATTATTTATTATCCCTATACCAGATGGTTGACCCCCACCTTCTGGATAAAATGCTGTTTCTTCTAAAACTACTTTAATTTTGCCATTTTCTTCTATACATTCTTTTACTGTAGTTTCAAAATTATCTAAATAAGCATTTTTATAATATAATGTATCTTTTATCATATATTCTCCTCATATACTTAATGTTTGAATTATATCATTTTTCCCATTTTTTGTAAACTAGAATTTACATACTATAAAAATTTTCCTACTATAAAAGAAAAAACTCAGGATGTAATTGCATCTCCTGAGTTTTCCCCCATTACTTATGTCGTGTTAGTGATGTTTTTAAGAAAGTAAAATATTGAGCTCATCAAGCAGACACTCTACAAGTTTCTTGCAAAACTTGTGCACACTCACTCTCACAATCAAATCCGTTGACCACATACCCAGCTGTTGCAATTTACCCGCTTTTCTATAGGTCACATAAGATTTTTTCTTTTTGGAAAGCTTTAACCAATAGCTTGCTGGTTTACTCTTTTCTCCAATCTCTGCTCCAAATTTTATAGTATCAGCAGTTATTGGCTGTCCTTTAATAGTAGTATTCCAATATGGTACTTCACCAAATGCTGCGTCTGGTCTTAAGTCTTTTGGAGTATGGCGTCCACCATAATACAAATCATTAGTGAACTCCTCAAAGGCTTTCTGCTTTCCTTCTCCTGCAGGTGCGCATACAAGTGTGCCATCCAGTTCATCTTGAGCTCTGGATATAATATCAAACATGGATATGCAATAATTTATAACCTCTTTTGTTTTATGAATAGGAGGAACTTTTCCAAGAGTTATTAGTTCCTGCTCCATTCTTTGCAAAATAGGTTTTGCAATTTTCCAATAGTGCTCACACTTCTTGTCTCCAATTGCATCCAGCACACATATGAGTTTCTGCCTTGCCTCATCCCGCTCGATTTCTTCCTGTACTTTGGTAAAATACGTACCATAGTCGTGTTTTCGTTTCATTTCATCCTTATCCACTAAAACACCTGCTATCTTCCGTATGTTCCCACCTGTCTTACACCACTTTCGTTTTTCTTTTCGATACATCATTGAAATCACTCCCTTCTGCACTCGTCAGTATCGATTAGAGTTAGCCTCTATATAGAAATCTAAAAGGTTATCTTTGTTATTATATCATACTTTACATAATGTTGTAAATAATTTTTAGCTGATATTTCTACATTACATATTCTTTATTAAAATAAAATTCTCTTATATTAAAAGTTAACACACAAATTAATATGTTTCCTAAAATATAAAAAAGTGAATTTCAGTAATCTATACTAAAATTCACTTTTTTTATAAAATTTATCTATATTCTATAATACAGGTTCATTAGTTACTTCACCATCTGTTCCATCATTAATTGGTGTTGTAATAAAAGAACTATCTCCACCAATCTCTGAATCACTTTCTGGTTCTGGCATTTCCCCATCCTCTGGTTGATATTCAATTTCTACATTATTTGTTGCATTCTGATCATTTGAAGTATTGCTTGGTACTTTTTCTTCATTTGATAAAACTAATGAAACTGATATTCCCGCTAAAACTAATAATACTACTATAATTAAAATTAGAGCAACAAGTGTTATTCCTTTTTGATTTTTCATTTTAAATTCCTCCTACCCTTTCTTTTGTTTACCATTATTATTTTACACATAATAATTATTTAATTCAAGTTTTTTATATATTTTTTATATATCTTTTTTATAACATTGCTTAATAAAATTATTTTTTTGTATATAATAATAAAAAAATGTAAAATCAATAAATTCTACTAAAGTATCCTCATAATTATTTACTATTCCAAATTTATAACGTTTTATAGTAACACTAAACTAATATTGTACATAAATATTTAGTAGTAAAATTGATTAATTTTATAAAGGTGGTTTTATTTATGTTTGATGAATTAATTGAAAATAATAAAGAAGAAATGCTACATAACATTTCAGAATTAATTAAAATTCCAAGTGTTTCTACTGAAACAAACAATCCTAAAATTCCTTTTGGAGAAAATTGTTCAAAAGCCTTAAATTATATTTTAAAACTTGGAGAATCTCTTGGTTTTCGTACTAAAAATATTGACGAATATTGTGGCTATATAGAATTTGGAGAAGGAAACGAATTAGTTGGAATTATTGGACATTTAGATGTTGTTCCCGCTTTAGAAGAAGATGGTTGGACTACTCCACCATTTTCACCTTGTATAAGAGATGGAAAATTATTTGGTAGAGGTTCTATTGATGATAAAGGACCTGTTATATCAGCACTTTATGCTATGAAAGCAATAAAAGATTCTACTAAAGTTTCTAAAAGAGTAAGATTAATAGTTGGATTAAATGAAGAAAAATCTTGGAAATGTATTAATTATTATAAGCAACATGAAGAATGGCCTACTATAGGTTTTAGTCCAGATGCAGACTTTCCTGCTATCTATGCTGAAAAAGGAATCATGTCTGTTGAACTAAAAAACGCTTTCTCTATAAAAGATTGTTCTATTTTAGAAATAGATTGCAAAAATAATGCTATTAATGTAGTTCCAAAGTATATTTCAATAACTTTAAATTCTAATAATAGTGATACATTTAATAAATTAAGCAAAAATAATACAAAAATTAAAATTACTAAAATTGATAATTCAACAGTAAAAATTGAAGCATTTGGAATATCTGCACATGCTGCACATCCAGATCTTGGTGATAATGCTATAAAAACTCTTGTAGAATATTTATTAGATAATTTCGAATTTAATTCTGATTATTTAAAATATTTATATGATACTGGATTATTCGATATTCATAGTCCTAAATTTTTATCAGAAACAAAAATCGAAGATGAATCAGGAATTCTTACATCAAATGTAGCCGTTCTTGATTATATAGATAATGAATTAATAATAAAAATAAACTTAAGAGTTCCTGTAAATACAAAATTAAATGATATTTTTGAAAAATATTGTTTGCTTACTAAAAATTTTGAAAACTTAAAAGTTTCAAAATTAAGTACTCAAGAACCTTTATATGTTGATAAAAACAGTTATTTAGTAAAAACTTTAGTTGATATTTTTAATAAAAAAACTGGTCAAAATTTTGAAGCTATAGCTATTGGTGGTGGTACTTATGCAAGAGCTTTCAAAAATTGTATTTCATATGGTCTTACAATGCCTGGTGATAAAGATATGTGTCATCAAGTAGATGAATTTGTAGATGTTAATAAATTAATTTTATCAAGTAAAATATATAGATCGGAAGAGCGTCGTGTAGGGAAAGAGTGTTTGGACTCGTGT
>CAMSWH010000015.1 GCA_947064765.1 uncultured Clostridium sp. | reverse complement strand
CTTCCTTATAAAAAAATATTGTATTTTATAAATTTACAATTATTAATGTTGACATAAGTGCTACAACAAGTGCTGTACAAATTGCCGCTAAAACATTTAAGGCTTTATCTACTTTATTATCATTTTTAAATATTTTATATAAAATATTTATTATTACAATTCCAACTATTCCTCCTGAAGTATTCATAATAATATCTGTTATATCTGTTGCTCCTATATGTAATATATATTGTGTAATTTCATAAATCAAAGTTAATGATATTATTGGTATTACTTTTTTATAAAACTTTTCTTCTTTTCCTAGTATTCCTATATATGCTCCAACTGGAATAAAAACAATTAAATTATTGATTATTTCACCTAAATATATTTTTCCATTAATAATTACAGATTCTGCAAATGGAATAAGATTTATTGATCGAATATATGGCAAATGTTCCATACTAAATTGCATTTTAAATACTATAATCCAAGTTAAAATTAGTACATAAATTACTAATAATATTTTAGTTAACTTAAGTTTATTCTTTTGTGTTTTTCCCATCTCTAATTCTCCTATCTCTATAAATGAATAATTTATATGTAGATATATCCATTTATCTTAATATTTTTCTTTTATATTTTGTTCATTTTCATTATTTATTATTAATCTTATCAAAAAAAGAGATCGTTCACAATAACCATCTCTTCATATTAATAAATTATTAATAAATTTTATTTACATCAGCGGAGCTACTAATCTAAGTAATGCCTGCCATATAGCTTTTATAATTCACATTATTCTAAATATTTAGTTTTTACTTTATCTGGAAGTTCGTTTGGCTCTACTTCCTTCCATGAATGTACTCCAACTATTGTTGTTTCAAGCATTAAATATGCTGACTCTCTTAATTCTCTACTTGTTTTAAACTTTATTTCTTTTTTCTTTCCTTTTTCATTGTAACAATCTAAAGTATATTCGTATTTCATATCATCTGTAGTAGATATTTTTTCTACCTTCGTATTATCTATTCTAGTATAATAAATTGGTTGATAAATTTCAAAAAAATAATACGCTATTACACAAATTGATATTGCTACTATTACAGCAATTATCATAGGTATTTTATCTCTTATATCTTCCATTTTTTACCTCCTAATTTTAATCTAATATTATTATAAATATTATTTTTATTATTTCCCATCGATTAATCTTACAAAAAGGTTACAAAAATGTAAGGATTCAATATATATACTACAATTCTATCTCTATTATTAACTTACCTTTTTCATATTTTCCACTTATACTGCCATTATTTAATTCTACTAATTGCTTTGCAATAGATAACCCTATTCCTGTTGACTTTTTAGCATTTTCAACTGTATAATATCTATCAAAAATTTTTTCTACAGTAGTTGCATCTAATGAAGAGGCTTTGTTAGAAAAGGTAATTTTTCCAATTTCATCCAGTTTTATTTTAAAATCTCCACTACTATATTTAGCAACATTTGATAAAATATTTTCAAATACTCTTATAATAGTATTTTTATCTACTATCTTATATATTTTTCTTTGTTCTATTTCCACATCTGGTACTATATTATTTTCTTTAAAAACTACATAAAAATTTGCAAGTACCTCTTCTAGCAATTCATTTATACAAATCTTTTCTTTTTGAATATTTGGCACTATATCTATTGTTTTTGAGAAATCAAACAACTGCTCTGTTAAATTAATTAAGTCATTTGTTTTTCTTTCTATAATCTTAATGTATTCTTCTTGGTTTTCTTTATCTTCTTTAATCAAATCTATATATCCACTTATTGCAGTAAGTGGTGTTCTTATATCATGTGAAATATTTGTTATAGATTTCTTTAATTCATTATTACCATTTTCATATTGCAACTTTTGTTTTCTTAAATTTTTTAATTCTATATTTAAAGTATTTGCTAATTGTACTATTTCTTTATTCTTAGTATCGATTGTTAACAAATTATTTGTATCAGATTTCAAAATTCTAATTAAATTAATTCTTATTTCTTTTATTGATTTTTTTATAAAAAACATTTTTAGTAAGAAAAATATTAAAATAATTATTAATACACTTATTATAAGATATAGCCAAATATACAATTTTTTCTCCTTTTAACTTTTATATTAAATATTAGTAATTTATAGATTATATATTTTAGATAAATAATTTCTGCATAGCCTTGGTAGCTTTTTAAGCAACTATCAAAAAAATTACTTTAGAAAAAATATATAATCTATAAATATAGTATTTACTTTATTAAAATTTATCTTTAATTCAAATCCTTTTTATTAAATAAATAAGTACCTACACCATTAAATATTATAATTAATGATAAAGAATAAACTGGTAACATATACACATTTGTATCTAGTCCAGCACCTAAACTAAATGCTTGCCCCATTGGAATAATATCTACAATAGCTTGATAAAATCTTTTTTTTGATTCACTTGGATATTTAGGATTCTCTACTTCTTCAAAATTTATTTCTCCTGTATCTGGATTTAATCCGCCTCGTTGTACTGTTGGTGGAGTTTGTATTATATTAACTGATGTTACTGTTATACCTAACATTATAAAAAAAAGCAATATACAACTTACAGCTGATATCGTTTTATTACAACTTAAAACAGAAACAAAATTAAATATTGCAGAGTATGCAATAATAAACATTATACTATCAAAACATGTAATTAATAATTGATTTAATTCTATTATTGGCTTTCCAAATAGCGGTACTGCTACTAGCAAAACAACTACTATCCATATCAATTCAAATAAAATAGCTACTATACTACTAATTATGAAATTAGATAAATAAATATTAATTTTTGAATGTCCAGCAATTATTTTATTTCGTATTGTTCCATCAGAATATTCTGTCCCAACAAACAAACCAGTAAATATTGCTATAAACATTCCTATCATTGGTAAATAGTTTGAAACTAATTCAGAAGTTTTTATTTGTGCATCATAATTTATATAATCTAAATAATTCGATATTAACATAAAAATTACAATACCTAAACTTGCAATTATACATCCAAAAAATGCTTTACTTTTCTTCACTCTTATAAGACCTGCATCTAATAATCTATACATTATCGACACCTCCAATCAAATTCATATAATAACTTTCTAATGATTCTTCTCTTTCATGAAATTCATTGATAATACAATTTCTATTTGAAAGTGCGATTGCAAGTTCCGAAACATTTATATTCTCAAATATATTAATAATTTTATCTGAAATAATTTCATAAGAAATATTATTTTGCTCTAAATATTTAGATGCTTCTTTAATATTACTTACTGATATTTCAAATCTTTTTTTACAATTTTCTTCAAGTTCTTTACTATTAATCTCTTTTATAATTCTTCCTTTATCTACAAAGCCATAACAAGTTGCAATTTTAGATAATTCATCTAAATAGTGACTTGATATTAAAACTGTTATACCTTTTTCTCTATTTAATTTTAAAATAAGTTCTCTTATTTCAATTATTCCTTCTGGATCTAAACCATTAATTGGTTCATCTAAAATAAGTAAATCTGGATTCCCAACTAAGCTAATTGCAATTCCTAATCTTTGTCTCATACCTAATGAAAAATTCTTTGCTTTTTTATTTCCTGTTTTAGATAATCCTACAAGTTCTAGTATCTCATCTAATCCATTATAAGAAGGTAGTCCAACAATTTTATACTGTTCTTTTAAATTATCTATAGCTGTTAAATCTAAATAAATTGAAGGTGTTTCAACAATAGCTCCTATTCTTTTTCTTACATCAATAATTTTTTTATTTAAGTTTGAAACTCCATATATTGAATAACTACCTGATGTTGGCTTTTGAAGCCCACAAATCAATCTAATTAATGTTGTCTTACCAGCTCCATTTTTTCCAATAAGACCATATATCGCACCTTTTTCAATATGCATATTAAGGTCACTTAGTGCTTTAAAATCTTTATATCTTTTTCCAAGATTATGTGTTTCTAAAATATATTCCATAACCTCCTCCTTTCATTATCTATTTTACGATTAAAAAGTTAAGAAATCGGTTAAGAAAATAGTTAAGATTTAGTAAAGATTTCTTAGTTATAGAATTTTATTCACATAATTTAAATCCAATTCCCCATACAGCTTCAATATATTCTTCATCTGTTACACTTCTAATTTTCTTTCTTATATTGCTTATATGAACCTTAAGAGAATTTTCATCACAATCTAATGTATCCTCACTTATAAGTTCAAGTAATTTAGATTTTGTTACTACTTGATTTGGATTTAATAATAATTGTTTAATTATTGCATATTCTGTTTTAGTTAAATAAATTTCTTTTTCATTAATATATATAGTATGTTTATCTTCATAAAAAATCATATCTTTATATTTTAATTCTTTGCTATTAATCTTACCATCATGTATTCTTAATTGAACTTTTACTCTTGCTAAAAGTTCTTCAGAATTAAATGGTTTTGTTATATAATCATTTGCTCCATTTAATAATACATCTACTTTATCTTCTGATGATATTTTAGCACTAATTACTATTATTGGAATATTTTTTACTTTTTTTATAATTTCTTCTCCATTTAAACCTGGAAGCATTAAATCTAATAATATCAAATCTATATTTCCTTTTTCTAGAATTAATATAGCCTCTGTACCTGAATAAGCATCTACTATTTTATAATGTTCTTTTTCTAAAATTTTTTTTATTAAATTATGAATATCATTATCATCTTCTACTATTAGTATAGTTTTCAATATAAAACTCCTTTATGAATATTTTACCTAAAATTTTAAATTATAATAGCACAAAAAAAGATAATTATCAAATAATTATCTTTTTTACATTTTACTATCTTACAAAATCATCCATTTCACCTTTATCAAAATATAAAACTTCTTCATATTTTTCTTGATCACGTACTGGTAAAAAAACAGATACTTTTACTGCTTGGTGTAAACATTCAGGACATCTATATGTAACAATTCCACATGCATAAGTTCCTGTGGGAATATCAGCTTTACGATTTACTGGAATTAAATTTTCTTTATAATATTCTGCATCTTGATGTGAAACATAATGCCCTACCATCATTGGCAACATATAAAGCTTTCTACTTTTTTCTTCCATTACATTTTGACATTCACTACACCAATCATCATGAAAAACTGCAAGAAACTTTTTCAAAAATCCCATTATTTCACCTTCTTACGTGCTTCTTCTAAGACTCCGACCATCATATCTGCTTTTGAAACACCTGTAAGAATTTGCTCGCTATCCATACGCCAACGTGTATTAGATGTAAAAGTATTTACTCTAACTTTTACATCATCTATTGTAAATAGAAAACTTACTCTACCACTACCTTCAAAAATTCCAAATCCTGTTTTTCCATCATCTACCCATGTTTTAGTAATACGATTAGCTGGTAATACATAATTTTCAAATGGATTCCAAAAAGAAACCATTGCAATTTTTCCATTTTCTGTATCTACAACTACTGTAAAACCATCTCCATAAAAAGTATGATTACGATTAAATCCGCTTTCATCTAATTCTTTTTCTAGTTTTTTCTTTCCGTTTCCATATATCATTCTTCCTGCAAATACCCACCAACAAAAAGATAGAATACTAGGTCCCATAATTAAAATTACAGCCATATTTCCTTTTGGAAAATGATTCATAGAAATTATAAAACATACTGCGCATATTAGCATTGGTGCAAAAATATATGATAATAAATATATTAAATTAATTTTTTTTACTTTTTTATTCTCCATTTTTAGTTCTCCTTATTACTTTATTTTTTATATAATTCTTATTCCCATTCTGATTTTTCTTTTTTCTTTGGTGCCCAAAAATATGGAAAAATTCCTATTCTTGCACCTAAAGCATGTAGTATTGGAAATGCTATTATAACTGTTATTATTTGAACTATAGTAATAGTATCATTAGAATAATTTTCTTCTGAAACTTTACCACCATTTCCTAGCATATCTATGTAAAAATCTTTACGTGTTAAAGGCTCTTTATATTCAATTTGAGATATGAATGTTTCACTACTTGTTAAATCTTCATATACAATTTTTCCTACTGGTAAAATTGAATCTCCTGAATAAATACTATCTCCTGTATTTTGTACTGAATCTGTATTAATACATGCTGCAACTAATTCTCCTGATGGAAGTGTAACTGCTTGCATGTAATAACTTCCATAATACCCTGCTCCACGATTTCTATATTCAATTCCTGGTGAAACTATTGTAAATGTATCATGTGATAATAAATCTTCAACACTTTGAGCCCTAAAAACTGACTCATCTGCTATACCACCAATATCTCCATCAGCCACTGTATGTTCTTGAGCATAAGCTTCATATTTTTCTGGTAATTTTTTTTCAACTATTTTGGCAGGAATCATACTAATTAGAACGCTTAATAATAAACATAACCAGATATCAAATCTAAGACTACGATATCTCATATTTACTCACCTCTTTTACTATTTAAAAATTTTTCTAACAATTATAATAGCACAAATAAAATTAATTATCAATTCAAATAAAAAAATTAATTATCAATTCAAAAAAATTATTATTAATTTTAAATAGATCAAAATAGTCTTACTTTACTAATTTGTACAAAATTTAGTGTAATATTTATTTAATAAATGTAGAGCACTTTTCTATTAAATAAGCAAAAGAAGATACTCTTTGTACCTTCTTAAAATTCTGTGTAACTTCCTTTCGGAAATATAATTTTTACTTCCGTTCCTTCATTTTCTACTGAATTTAATTCAAGACCAATTCCTAATTTATCACACAATTTTTTACATAAAAACATACCTATTCCAGTAGATTTTTTACCATTAATTCTTCCATTTGTTCCTGTAAAGCCCTTTTCAAATACTCGTGTTATTTCTCCTTTTTTAATTCCTATTCCATTATCTTTTATATACAAAATTACTTTATCTTTTATTTCTTTACTGTATATGTTAATTTTTCTATTCTCTTCTTTGGAATACTTTATACTATTTATAATAATCTGATTTAAAATAAATATTATCCATTTACTATCAACATAAACTTCTTTATCTACATCTTCTATATCTACTTTTATTTTCATAGAAATTAATTGATTTTTATTTTTCTTTATTACAGTATTTATAATTTCTTTTAAAAGTGTTTTTCTTATTATATAATCTTTTTCTACTGTATTACTTCTAGCATAAAATAATGCTTCTTCTGTATAATCTTCTATTTTATCAAGTTCTTCTCCTATACTTTTAGTTATTTCATTTTTATTATTTTCTACCATTAATTTACTCGTAGCTATTGGAATTTTTACTTCATGTATCCAAAGTTCTATATATTCCTTATATTCTTCTTGTAGATATTTATAATAGTTAACATTTTCTCTCATAGATTTATTTGTTTCATCTAAAACTTCTTTTAAGATTTTTCCTTCTAAAAAGCTTGCATTTTTAATTATTTCAGTTATTAAATATTTTTTGTCTAGTTCATTTATTTTTTCAATTAATTCTTTATAATAATTTCTCTTTACCCAAAATTCAATAAATAATCCTAAAAAATATATTAATAATACACTAACTACAATATATATTTTTACAAATGTGCCAAAATTATATATCATTAAAAAAATTTCAATTGTTGCTAAAACAAACAATAATAGAAATATGTTTATAAATTTATCCATTAAAAAACCACTAAATTTCATTTTAATATATACCCCTGACCTCTTTTAGTTTCTAGTAACTCTTTTAATCCAAATTCTTCTAATTTGTTTCTTACTCTTGTTATATTTACTGTTAATGTATTATCATCAACAAACTCATCTGTACTCCATAAAAAGTCCATCATTTCTTCTCTTGAAACTATTTTATTTCTGTTATTTAATAAGCACTGTAAAATTTTTCTTTCGTTTTTAGTAAGATCAATCTCTTTCCCATCTTTTTCTAATTTACTTTCTGATATATTAAGTGTAAAATATTCTGAAATTATTTTATTAGAATCATTTTTATTGTTTATTCTTTTTAATATTGATGATATTCTAGCAAGTAATATATGTGTATTAAAAGGCTTTGTTATATAGTCATCTGCTCCATAATTTATACTTAATAATTCATCCATTTCATTATCTCTGCTTGTAACCATAATAATTGGTATATCAGATTTTTTCCTTACTTCTTTACATATATATTCTCCATCAAAAAATGGTAAATTTATATCCAATAAAATTAAATCACTACCATTTTGCAATATATCTTCTATACAATTATCAAACTTATTTAAAGTAGAAACAAAATAACCATTATTTTTTAAAAATATTTCCAATTCACTTCTTAATTTTTCATCATCTTCAACAATTAATATTTTTTGCATTTTCTATACACCTCTTAATGTCCTTTTGGAGACATATATTTTTAAATCAAATAAATTATAACATACTTTTAAAAAAATAACCTTACATTTAAGTAAGGTTTTAATTATTATATTAAATATATAGATTTTTTTATTACATAAAAAACAAGTAAAACTAATAATTTATTCATTCTACTTGTTTTCTCCTTAATAGTTTTTCTGTTTAGTTAGTACGTATCATAAAATTAAACATTTGCCTACAAAAGGACAACATGTCTATTCTTCAATTTCTTCAAATTGTGAATTATAAAGTCCAGCATAAAATCCATTTTGAGCTAATAGTTCTTCATGGCTTCCTTGTTCAATAATATTTCCTTCATTCATAACTAAAATTAAATCAGCATTTTTTATAGTAGATAATCTATGAGCTATAATAAATGAAGTTTTTCCTTCTGTTAATTTATCCATTGCTTTTTGAACTAGCTCTTCTGTTCTAGTATCAACATTACTTGTTGCTTCATCCAATATTAAAAATGGTGCACTTTCAATCATACCTCTTGCTATAGTTAATAATTGCTTTTGCCCTGCTGATATACTATCTGAATCAGCTAATGGTGTATCTAATCCCCTTGGAAGACTTTTTATAAAATGTTCTATTCCTACAGTTCTACATGCTTCCATTACTTGCTCATCTGATATATTTTCTTTGTTATATATAATATTTTCTCTCATTGTTCCATTGAAAAGCCATGTATCCTGAAGAACCATAATAAATAAATCATGTATATTTTCTCTAGTTAAATCTTTTGTTGAAACTCCATCAATTTTAATGTCTCCGGAATTAATTTCATAAAATTTCATAAGTAAATTTACTAAAGTAGTTTTTCCTGCTCCTGTAGGTCCTACAATTGCAATTTTTTGTCCTGCTTTTGCTTTACACGAAAAATCTTTTATAACTAGTTTACCATCATCATATCCAAATTTGACATGTTCAAATTCAATATTTCCTTTTACTTTATCTTTTTCTAAAGTTACTTTTTTATTTGTTTCATCTATCATTTCATTTTCTTCTAAAAATTCAAACACTCTTTCACTCGCTGCCGCTGCTGATTGAAGATTTGTTAATCCTTGTGCTATTTGTTGAAGTGGTGATGTAAATAGTCTTGTATATAGTATAAATGCTACTATTACTCCAAAAGTTATTATTTCTTTTTCTACAAGTATAGCTCCCATAACGCAAACTGCTACATAACTTAAATTTCCTATAAAACTCATTATTGGATGCATAAGTCCAGATAAAAATTCACTTCTTATACTACAATCAAATAAATCTTGATTTAGATTTTTAAATGTATTAATAGCTTTATTCTTACCATTATAAACTTTTACTACATTATATCCAGAATACATTTCTTCAATATGACCATTTAAACTTCCCAATCTAACTTGTCTTGCATTAAAGTATTTTTGTGATTTTCCTAAAATCATTCCCATAAATGCAAATCCAATTATAGAAGTTAGAATTGCTGTTAGTGCCATAATCCAGTTTGTATAAAACATCATTACTACTGATGCTATAAGTAATGCTACTGCTGATACAAAAGTTCCTAAATTTCTACTAACAGACATTCCTATTGTGTCAACATCATTTGTTACTCTTGATAAAATATCTCCAAAAGAATGTAAATCAAAATATCTAAGTGGTAATTTATTTATTTTATAAGATATCTTTGTACGTAACTTTTTAGCTAATTTATTAGCTGTTCTTGCCATTATAAAACTTTCTAGAAAGCTTAAAATTGCACTAATTGAATAAAGAACTACTAAAAAAATTGCTATGTTTTTTATAGCTCTCATATCTATATTTGCATTTACCAAAGCTTTTGAAATTTCATCTGTTAAATCTGATAGCTTATTAGGTCCAATTATAGAACAAATTGAACTTGCTATGGCAAAAATAATTGCAATTACATAAAAAGGTGTTAATTTTTTATCATAACTTAATAATTTTTTCATAGATTTTCCAAAATTCTTTGGCTTTTCTTGAATTCTACGTGGTCCAACATTTCTTTGAACATGTTTTTCATCTTGGTTAGGCATCTTCTAATTCCTCCTTACTTAATTGAGAATACGCAATCTCTTGATATACAGAGCAATTTTTAAGTAATTCTTTATGTGTTCCAATCCCAACGCTTTTTCCATCTTCTAAAACAATTATTTTATCTGCATGCATTACTGTTCCTATTCTTTGAGCAACAATTATATTTGTTGCATCTTTTGTATATTCTTTTAATTCTTTTCTAAGTTTAAAATCTGTTTTATAATCTAATGCTGAAAAAGAATCATCAAATATATAAATTTCTGGTTCTCTTGCTATTGCACGAGCTATTGCTATTCTTTGTTTTTGTCCTCCACTTATATTGCTTCCACCTGCTGCTATATGAGATTCATATTGATTCTCCATTTTTTCAATAAAATCTTTTCCCTGAGCTACTTCAATAGCCTTTTTTATTTGCTCTTCTGTTTTTTCTTTCTTTCCATTTTCTCCATAATCAACATTGTTCATAACTGTATCACTAAACATAACTGCCTTTTGTGGTACATACCCAATTTTATTATGTAAAAATTCTTGAGTATATTCTTTTACATTAATTCCATCTACTAAAATTTCTCCTTCAGTAGTATCAAAAAATCTTGGAATTAAATTTATTAGTGTTGATTTGCCAGCTCCAGTAGATCCTATTATTGCAATAGTTTCCCCTTTATTTGCTTTAAATGAAATATTTTTTATTGTATATTCTTGTGAGTCTGGATATTTAAATGATACATTTTTAAATTCAACTATACCTTTTAGATTGTTTTTATTCTCATTTATTTTTCCATCTTTAATAGTAATCTTAGACTCTAACACTTCTAAAATTCTTTTAGCTGAAACTGCTGCTCTAGGATACATCATAAATATCATAGCAAGCATTAAAAATGACATTATAGCTTGCATTGCATATGATGAAAATACAACCATATCACTAAAAATGCTTATTCTATCAGCTATTCCTGTTTGCTCTATCATAAAAGCACCTGCAACATATATGCTAAGTGTCAATCCATTCATTATCATATACATAATTGGCGACATAATCGACATTGTACTTTGATTAAAGGTTTGTAATCTAGTTAATTCTTCATTTTGAACTTCAAATTTATCTTCTTGATATTTTTCAGCATTAAATGCTCTTACTACTCTAATGCCTGTTAAATTCTCTCTTGTAACATTATTAACATTATCTATTAAATTCTGAACTTTCTTGAAGTTTGGAAATACTAATTTCATTAATAAAACTATAGTTAATATTAATATTAGTATGGCTCCACCTGTAATAGCACTCCATGTAAAGTTTTTATTTAGTATTTTCATTATTGCCCAAACAGCTGTAATTGGTGCCTTTACTATAAGTTGCATTCCCATTGCTATCAACATTTCAACTTGCTCTACGTCATTAGTTGTTCTAGTAATCAAGCTACTTATAGAAAATTTATTCATTTCTTCCATACTAAAGTCTTCTACTTTTTCAAATAATTCTCCTCTAAGTTTTCTTGAAAAAGATGAAGCAACATATGAAGCAAAATATCCTACAATACATGCTGATACTAAACTTCCAAGTGCACATGCAAGCATATAACCACCTTGTTTTAAGACCTCTGCTACACTACTTCCTGGTGTTTGAACAATAGTTGTAATATTTGACATATAATCAGGTAGTTTTAAATCAAGCCATACTTGACCTATTATAAATATTAAACTTATTAAAACATATACTAGTTCTTTACCATTAATTTTCTTTAATAATTTAAACATTTTTCCCCTCGTATAATTTTATTTAGGTTTTGTGGATTTGCCTATAAACCTTTTTAGATAAAAATAATGAAAATACAAAAAAATTGTATTTTAAATTTATACCATTTTGATATTTTATCACTCAAATATTAAGTGAATATTAAATTTTAAAAAAATTGTAAATTATTTTTTATTTTTTCTATGTATTCCTGTAGTTAATTCTAAAATATAATTATTTACACTTGCACTATTTTTACTTTTTGCTATTTCTATTTCTTTTTCTATATCATATGGTACTCTCACAAATTGTATTGATAATGATTTCTTGGTTTCTCTTTCTCCATATTCTCCTTCAAGTATTGTATAATATGCTTGCAAAGTCTCTCTCATATCTTCTATAGTATCATCATGATTTAAAAATTCTACTACATTTCCTACACTTCCAACATTAACAAGTGTTTTATTAAAGAACTTTTGCATATATTGAATATGTATATCTCCATATAGGATTATATCTGGCACTACTCCATTTTCATCTTCAAATAATTTCATTTTATCTTGAACATTATCAAAATCCATAATTCTAAAATGTGTATCATTTTTAGAAGCATGAAAAATTCTAATTAAACTTCCACTCATATAAAAATCAAAATATAATGGAAGACTATCTAAATATTTTATTCTTTCTTCTCCTAAAGTTTCTCTATGCCAAGTTTTATGTGGTGTGATTTCATTTATTGCCCCTTCTTCTGCATTTCCTTTTACAATTACTTCACATCTTTGCCTTGCCAAATCTACCACTTCACAAGGTGACGAACCTTTTAAAACTAAATCTCCTGCACAAAATATTCTTTTTATTCCTCGGCTTTCAATATCTTCTAATACTGTATTAAAAGCTGTTATATTACTATGTATATCAGAAATAATGGCTATTTTTTCCATATTATTACTCCATTCTTTGTATATAAAAATCTTTTTAAATTATAACATTATAAAAATAAAAAAACAATTAAAAAGAAGAGATAAAATCTCTTCTTTTTTGTATTTATTTTACTCTGAAACTACAACTTGATTATCTCCTTGAGATTCTCCTGAGTTATTATCTGGATTTGGATCTACTGGGTCAACATCTGGTTGTGGTGGATTTGGATCCACTGGTGGTGTTGGTTGTTGTTCACTATAATTTGGATCTTTTACTCCACATCCACTACAAACTCCTCCTGAATATGTATGATTTCCTGTTGGATTTAATTTTGTTGTTTGTAAGTCTCCACAAGAACATTTTTTTGTAATACTTCCTGCATTTCCACAAGTTGGTTCTACTCTAGATACTTCAGTAGTATATTGATGTTCATGTTTATTGTCTGGATTATTATTGGAGTTATTATTGGAGTTATTATTGTTATTACTGTTATTATTATTTTGATTATTATTACTGTTGTTATCATTATTTTTGTCACTACTATTATCATTTTGTATTTTTTCTTTTGCTCCGCAATTTGTACAAACATTATTTACATAGTTATGACCTTTTGGTTTTATTTGTGTTTCTACGGTATTTCCACAAAATCTACATTTTCTTACACTTTTTCCTGCTTCTGTACAAGTTGAATCTTTTTCTTCAACTATAATACTATAATCGTGTTCACAAACTTTTGGCTTCTCTTCAACTTTTGATTGTGAAGTAGAATTTGTATTTTTAGTTGTGTTTGTTTTCTTATTTGATGAACTTGTATCATAATCATCATCTTCTTTCACAGTATTAGTTTTTGTTGTATTTGTTGATTTATTATCTGATTTCTTTATAGGTCTTGTGTAATATTTTTCGTTTTCTTTATCATCCATATCTAAGCTTGCAATTAATTCATCCATTAATTCTTTTGTTTTTGAATTATTTGCTTTATAAAACCATAACTCATTTATCATAGCTGATGCTCCTGGTAATTGCTCTGCTCTTAAAGTTTCTGTATCAAATTTTAATCCATATGGAACATATGCAAGCACATTAGTTAAATTCATATTCGTTTCTAAATTATCAAAAACTGCTGTTGTTATTTTTTTCAAATTAGCAGCACTTTCCCAAGTTATTAATTTTTTTGCTACTGCTGTTATGAAGTTTCTTTGTGTTCTCATTCTTCCATAATCATTGTCTCCATATTCATATGGATAAGAACTTCCATCATTATTATGTCTAAATCTTAATAATTGTTCGGCTTTATCTCCATCTATTTTTTGAACACCTGATTTAAGATGTATGTGTAAATCTTGAGTTGGATCATCATAGTCCATATCTATTGGGACATCAAATTCTACTTCTCCAATAGCATTAACTATTGCTGGTAATGCTGTATTTTTTACTACAACATAATTATCTATATTAACTCCAGTAAGCTTTTCTACTGCAGCTACTGTTTTTTCTACATCTTTTTGATATAAAGCATTAATTTTATCAAATCCATTTGCCGATGCTTCACTTTTTCCAACAAATGTATCTCTTGGAATAGATAACATAAATGCCTTTTGCGAATCTGGATTATATCCACACAGAATTATTGTATCTGTAAGCTTAGTTGAAATATCTTCACTTACCCCTAAAACTAATACAAAAATAGGATCTTGGTCTCCAAGCACATCTGTTGCAACATTAAGAACTGCTTCTGCTAGATTTCCATTTGCTTTATATACATACACTCCAAATACAACTCCTAAAAATACAAAGAATGCAAGTACTGCTGCAAGTGCAATTCTTATTTTTTGCTTTTTAGTCAGTTTCTTACCTTTTTCTCGTTTAGAATGTCTCTTATCATCTGACTTCTTTTCATCAGTATTTTCAGAATTTACTTCATTACTTAATTTTACTATTTCTTCTACTATCGCATCATTTTCTGATACAAAATCACTAACAGAATTTTCCATTATAGTATCATTTTCAGTATTAAAATCATAAGTATTTTCTGTTTTTTCATTATTCAAATTATTATTATTTTCATATAAAAAATTATTTATTTCATTTTCTCCAGTAAAATCACTGTTTCTATTTTCTTCAAAATTTTCTTTCAACTTTTTACCTCTGTACTTTTTATTTTCTATTCTTTTTAATAGTAAGATATTTTTATTTCACTATTATTATTTTACTTCGGTCTACAATATTAATCTAAAATTTTATCTAATTCTTTCTTGATTTCTTCTTTTTCTAAGTTTTGTCCTATAAATACAAGTTTTATAATTCTATCTCCAACCTCATCATTCCAAGATTTTAATAATTCAGGATTTTCTTTAAGTATTTGTTTCTTCTCTTCTTCTGGTGCTGAAGCTATCCAAAGTCCTGCTTCTCCCATTTGCATTTGATTTCCAGCTTGTTCAAAAACATATGACATATCTTGCTCATCAGAAAACCAAACAATTCCTTTACATCTTATTATATTTCTTCTCCAATTAAAATTAACATATTGTTCAAATTTACTTCTGTTAAATGGCTTTCTTCTTGCATATACAAATGTACCTATACCATATTCTTCTGCTTCACCTTCGTCATGATGATGGTGATGATGATGTCCATGTTCTTTATGATGTTCATGTTCTTCGTCATGATGATGCTCATGTTTTTCATTATGATGGTGTTCATGCTCATGTTCGTGTTCTTCGTCATGATGATGTTCGTGTTCTTCCTCTTCATCCTCGTCTTCATTATCGTCTCTTTCTAATTCTTGTATCCATCCTGCTGATGTTGAAGCTTTTTCAAAATCAAAACTATTTGTATCAATAATTTCTTTAACATCAACTTTTGCATAATCTGTTTCAATTATTTTAGCTACTGGTTGAAGTGTTTTTATTACTGCTTTTACTTTATTCAATTCTTCCTCTGATACTGAGCTAACTTTATTTAAAACTATAGTATTGCAAAATTCTATTTGTTGTATTAATAAATTTTCGATATCCTCATCATCTATATCTTCTTTTACTAAGTCTTCTCCTGAACCAAATTCATATGCAAGTCTAGCCGCATCTACTACAGTTACTACATTATCTAATCTACAGATTTTTGGTAATCCATATTCTTGTGTTTGTTCTGAAAGAACTGTTATTGTTTGTGCAATTGGCAATGGCTCACATACACCACTTGCTTCAATTAGTATATAATCAAATTTTCCTGTTTTAACTATATTAGCTATTTGTTTCATTAAGTCAACTTTTAATGTACAACAAATGCATCCATTGCTAAGTGGAACTAAATCACTATCTTTTTCTTTAACCACTCCACCTTTTTGGATTAATTCAGCATCTATATTTACTTCTCCTATATCATTTACAATAACTGCAACTTTATACCCTTCTTGATTATTTAATATATGATTAATTAGAGTAGTTTTCCCTGCTCCTAAGTATCCTGTTAGTACAGTAATTGGTACTATTTTACTCATATTTTCCTCCTATTTTTTTAATGAAATCTATATTTTTTTCATAGATATTATACACTTTAAATCGATTATATTCAACAAATATACACTAGAAAATGGAAATAATATTTTTTTAATCTGAAATCTATTATTTAAAGCAAATTAATTATTTTTATGTATGCACTTCTATCTTTATATACTTTCTAATACAATTAATTTTCCTTTGCATTTTCCACATCTATATTTTTTAGTAAAATTTCTAGCTATTCTAAGTCTATAATAAACTTGATTACATTTTTCACATTTAATCTTATAATTATATTTTATATAGTTTTCATTAAATTCTATATTACTATCTTCAAAATCTTGTTTTTTATCACCTAATCTGCTTATATTGTATCCTAACTTTTCATTTATAATCTTCGCATATTTTTTAAATTCCTTTCCATGATTATTACAATCTGGAAGGCAATGTATTAATTCATGTATAATAGTATTTTTAATTTTTTCATCATTTAATTCCATTACCCATTTGCTTACTTCAATATGATGAACAAAAAATCTTCTAAAATAAATTCTTTTTCTAGTTCTATAAGCTGATAATTTATCTGGTTTTTCTTGTTTGCAACATCCATATCTTTTATTATTTCTTTTTGAAAAATTTATATCAATTTTTCCAATATTTTTTTCATCTTCTAAAATAATATTAATAGACTTTAATTCCTCAATACATTCTCTATATAATTTTTCTAATTTTTCTTCCATTTTATTATCCTAAAGTTTTTTCAAGTATTTCACTCATTTCTTTTGAATACTTTTTAAGTGAAATTGGTTTCATATCTTTGTTTACAAAACAATGTTTAGTTTCTCCTAAAAGTACAGCTTCCTTAGTATTAGAATCAGTAATTTCATAGGAAATAACCATCTTTACACCTGTATATTCTTTTATTTTCACTTTTATCTCTAAAATATCATCAAATTTTGCTGGAGTTTTATATGTACAGTTGACTCCTATAACTGGTATTAAAATTCCTTTTTCTTCAACTTTTTTATATGGAAGCCCTATTTCATCCATAAAATAAATTCTTGCTTCTTCTAAAAATCTTATATAATTTGAATGATGTACTATTTGCATAGCATCTGTTTCATAATAATTTACTCTTCTTTTATATGTTATTTCCATTTTTACTCCTAAAATATAACTTTATTTATCAAATTAATATTAAAATAAGCTTAAAACTTATTTAATAATATCTTATTTTTTATATTATCAATTCTTTATGTATGATTACACTAAAAAATTATATTTCATTAAAATTTAGAGTTACAGTTCAAATATGTTTACTTTAAGTATTAATTTAGAAATTTTTGCTTTTTCTTCTAATGGAACATTCCATGAACTTCCTGTAATAGATTTTCCTTTAATATACTCCTTTTCTGGACTACCTAAAATTTTATAAAGCTTTTTTTGCAAATCAACTTTATTTGTATATATTGATAAACATTTTTCAGAATATAATACATTAATAGTTGTTTCTGTTTCTGATTTTATTGGTTCTTTATAAATTTTTTTCATATTACACACCTAATTTCTTTAATTATTTTTTAGATTTTCTTGTGTAATTTTGTATATTTTATATATAACTTGTATCTATTTTGTATCTAAATTATATTTTAACATACTTCTTTTGTATAATTTATGTCTTTTAATGCACATCTTTCATACATCTCTGCTTCAATTTTGCTTCCTAATAATTTTTTCAAATTTTCATTATTTTCTATTAATTTTTCTTTTTGTGTTCTTGTTAAAGTTTTTATATGAAATTCTAATTTTGAAGCAAGCTGTCTATTTTCAGTTTTCCAAAGTGCCTCTAAATTTTTAGCTGTATGTGATGCTGTATATTTTGCACATTTCTTATCTTTACTAAAATGTTCTATCATTCTTCTTTCAATATCATTTGTAATTCCTGTATATATTGATTCATTTATACATCTTAACATGTATATATAATATGACTTTTCCATATTCTATAAACTTTCCTTTAAATAATCACTAGCAATTTTTCTAATTGTTCCAATTTGCTCTTTTGTAGCTTTATCCTTGTAATCAAATTTATCTAAAATTTTATTTATATAACTATTCTCATATATAACTTTTTTTGAATAATTAAAATTCAAATCAAATATAAATGCAATCATAGCAACTATAGAATCTAGCTTAGTTTGATTTGGTTTTCTACATATAGTATTTCTACTCATAAATTCTTCAAAATAATCTTCAGAAATTAAAGAATTTTCAATTTCTCTTTTTTCTTCGACAGTATTCCAAAAGAAATCTTCTGCTCCTTCATAAAATATATCTATTTTATCAGCATCTCTTATTATTTTTGAATGTAATAATTCTTTTTCATTTAAGCCTTCTTCTATTTTATATTTATTATGATTTTTTATTGCTATTTTAATTATTTCGTCATATTGATTATCTTTTATAAAATCTCTAATAAAATCATTTTCTAATAAAATTTCTACACCAAAATCACCATGATCAATACTTTTTCTATCTGAAAATGTTTCATATCTCATCCATTGTTCAAATCTTGCTACATCATGTAATAAACCTATCAAACTTGCAAGTTCAATATCTTCTCTCGATAAGTTAATACTTTCTGCTATTTTTATACTTTGCTCCATTACTCTATATGAATGATAATACTTTCTATTTATAGATGTTATATTTTTATCATATTTACTTGTATAATTATCAAATTCAGTTTTTACTTTTTCTATATCTATCATTATATCCTCCTATATTATTATTTCTAAAATTATAATAATTATTATCTTTTGTAACTTTTATATCTACATATAATTTATTATCTTTTCAAATTATATACTTTTTATTTTTTTATTTCAAGTCAAAATATGACGTTATAAGTATTTATAAGTTATTTTTTGTTATTACAAAACTGACAAAGGAGAGGTATTATCCTCTCCTTGTCATATTCTGAGATAGTATTTACTGCTTTTAATTCCGATATTACTTACTGCTTACTTATCAAACGAAACTCCGCTAATGACTACTGCATTTTCTACACCTCGGATATATCATAGCCATTGCTGGCAAGTAATTCTGATATTTCCTTGCTGGCAAAAATTGCAACAAAGTCCTTCTCCTGCAGATAAAAGTTGATCACCATGTTGGCATAAGCGATATATTTATTTAATTCCGCTGCCGACAGCTCGTTGAGCATATAGTGTGGTATATTCTCGATAAAATTCTCTTCCTTATCATTATCAAAAACCATGTCTACACAGCCTGCCTTTTCAAGTTTGCACTTATCGAATTCGGTTGCCACGAATATTCCACCCCTGTTGAACTGAAGCTGCTTAAGGGTCGCACTTGGATGAATAAGGACAAAAATTTTGCTGTCATTAAGCTTCTTTTCTTCTGCTTCATATTCATCTGAGACCTTCTGTCTCTTTTGATCAGCCTGTTCAAAGTCGCTTTTTGCATCCTCATATATCTGCTGTGCTCTTTCCAGCTTTTTTTGGGCGGCCTCAAACTTGTTCTGTGCATCAACCATCCTGTTATAGCTCTTGCTTACAATCTTATGCAATTCTGCCATCTTCTCGTCCTGATCGTTTAAGGCCTCTTTGATGACTCCCATATACTCACGTGAAATCTTCTCACTCTTTTCACGATCTACAGGACGCCTATTGATAAATCTTTGCCGGATTTCACCAAATCCTCTCCCAGCAAAGGTGGTTCTTATTACTTTCTGGTAAATTTCACCTCCCTGATTCTGTAAAGCAATTACCTCCTCCAATGAAAGAGCCCTCGTGTCAGATGTTGTTGTTTGTTTGGATCCCATAAAAGTTCCACCTTTCTATTTAATTCTATATCTGAAAATCAGATATTTTTATTATAGCACTGTTTAAATCTTATGTCAACTTTTGCTTTTTATGTACTAAAATTATATTTTATTTATTTCATATAAAAGTTTATACAAGCCTTTATATATAATACTTTTCTATATAAACATTAGTAACGGGAGCAGTATTATCCACTCCCGTCACATTTTTAAGACTTTTTGAATCTGCCTTTACTTAGCCTGTAAGAAATTACAATGTTTCTTCGTATATTCTTTTATCTCTTTCAAGCTTTCTTTTAGCTGCTTCCAGTTCCTTAGTTGCTTCTTCAAGTTTACGATAACATTTAGCAATTTCTGCATCATGCTTATATATCGTACTCTTAGAAACTCTGTGTTGACTCGTATCTTTAAGCTTTTCAAGAAGTTGGCATTTATATCTATACTCTGCCTTTTGAAGCTTTCTTTCTGCCGCCTTTAGCTTGTTGAATCGATCAACATACCTTCTCGCAGCTTTTGAATCTCCTACAACTTCTATTACAGCCCCACATACTTCTTCTGATGCCTCAAGTTCCTTAATCTCGAATTCGAGCCCTTCTACACCCTCTACAGTTTCTTTCTCATCAATTGAGATTTTTATCTTACTGTATTCTTCAGAGTGTTCCCGCTCTTCTGCAGATTCTATCTCGGAAAAAAATATCTTTTTCGCTAACGATTTTCCTTTCTGCAGAAATCTAATAGCGCTGTAGAAACGCGCCCGTAAATTTTTGAATAGATTTTTCATGCGTTTCATTCCTTTCCTGTTTTTATAATCTCTGCCCTATGCAGATTATGCTAATTATAACATCTATTAGGCATTATGTCAATTAAATAAATAGTTATTTTTTCAAGCTTTTATACGATTTTATAATCTATATGTTAACCTTTATTATTTTAATTCTAAATATTATATAATTTGATGTAATACAATTTTTATGTTAATATATATACATTAATATAAAATTGTTATTTAGAGAAAGGAAAGTAATGAATTTAGAATATAAAGTATTAGATAATAAATACTCAACTATAAAAGAAGTTTTAAGAGATTATTTTAATATTTCAGATAGATTATTAACAAAGCTAAAAAAAAATGAACACATATTTCTTAATAATATCTCTACATACATTAATCATTCTATTAATATTAATGATTTTATAAAAGTTAATTTAGATTTTGAAGAAGAAACTGAAAATATTGTACCAACTAAAATAAATCTTAATATTATTTTTGAAGACGAAGGTTTATTAATTATTAATAAACCTGCTGGCATACCTGTTCACCCTTCTATACTACATTATGAGAATAGTCTTTCTAATGGAATAAAATTTTATTATAATTCTATTAATCTAAAAAGAAAAATTAGACCTGTTAATAGGCTAGATAAAGATACCTCAGGAATTGTTATATTTGCAAAAAATGAATATATACAAGAATCACTTATAAAACAAATGAAAAACAAAATATTTGAAAAAGAATATTTTGCAATTTTAGATGGTCATTTAGAAAAAATAACTGGAACTATAAATGCTCCTATTTCAAGAAAAACTGGTTCTATAATAGAAAGAGAAATTAATGAAAATGGAGAAATAGCTATAACTCACTTTGAATTAATAAAAAAATTTGAATACGTTAAGTCAGATAATATTTTAGAAGAAGTCAAAAAAAATATACATTCTTCTGAAAAAGATATAACTACTCAACCAAATACTAAAAGCAAATTATCTTTAGTTAAATTCAAATTAGAAACTGGTAGAACTCATCAAATCCGAGTTCACTCACAATATATCAATCATCCTATTTTAGGAGATTCTTTGTATGGCTCATCTTCTAACATAATTTCAAGACAAGCTTTACATGCATACAAAGTAACTTTTATACACCCTATCTCAAAAGAAAAAGTAATTTTAGAAACTAAATTACCACAAGACATGCAAAAAATTATTAGTATATCTTTTTAATTAAACTGAATTATTAAGGACAAAAACAAACATTATAAAATTACTTATATATGTCTTCGTCTTTTCTCTGTATATAATAAAAAAATGAATAGAAAATATATTTTCTATTCATTTTTTATTATCCAAGCACTTAAAACGTAACAATTAAGTATGGTTAACTATATAATATACTTTTGCTCTAGTTATGCTGTTTCTTCATTTTTTGTATTTTTTACTTTTCTTTTTTGTTTTGGAGCTTCTCTTTTTTTATTTTCATCAATTACAATCTCAGGGCTTTTTTTATTAATTACTGTATCTTTTGTAATAATGCATTTTGATATCTTCTCATTAGATGGAATATCATACATTACATCTCTCATTATTTCTTCAATAATTGAACGTAATCCTCTAGCTCCTGTATTTCTTTCTAATGCCTTATCTACTATTGCTTCTAAAGCATCATTATTAAATTCTAATTCTACACCATCTAATTCAACTAATTTTTTATATTGTTTTACAAGTGCATTTTTTGGCTTTGTTACAATATCAATTAAAGCTTCTTTTGTAAGACCTTCTAAAGTTGCAACTATTGGTAGTCTTCCTACAAATTCTGGTATTAAACCAAATTTTAATAAATCTTGTGGTAATATTTGTTTAAATATTTCTGTTTTATTTATATCTTTTTTACTTTCAATTTCAGCACCAAATCCTATTGATTTTGTACCTGTTCTATCTTTTATAATATTTTCTAATCCCTCAAAAGCTCCCCCACAAATAAATAATATATTAGATGTATCAATTTGTATAAATTCTTGATGTGGATGTTTTCTTCCACCTTGTGGTGGAACTGAAGCAGTAGTACCTTCAACAATTTTTAATAATGCTTGTTGTACACCTTCGCCACTAACATCTCTTGTTATTGATGGATTTTCAGACTTTCTTGTTATTTTGTCAATTTCATCTATATATATTATTCCCTTTTGTGCTCTTTCTACATCATAATCTGCTGCTTGTATAAGTTTTAATAAAATATTTTCAACATCCTCGCCAACATATCCAGCTTCTGTAAGAGTTGTGGCATCAGCTATTGCAAATGGAACATCTAGTATTTTAGCTAATGTTTGCGCAAGTAATGTTTTTCCACAACCAGTTGGTCCTAATAATAATATATTGCTTTTTTGTATTTCTATATCATCTAACGCATCTAAATTATTTATTCTTTTATAATGATTATATACTGCTACTGATAATGTTTTTTTTGCTTCTTCTTGACCTATTACATAATCATCTAATATTTTTTTTATTTCAGCTGGTGTAAGCATATCTACTTGCTCAAGTTTTTCATCAGTAATTTCATAAATTTCTTCATCAATAATATCTTGGCAAAGAGCTATACATTCATCACAAATATATACTCCTGGCCCTGCAATTATTTTTTTAACAACTTCTTGTGGTTTTCCACAAAAAGAACATTTAACTATTCTCTCTTGATTTTTGGACATATATAAGCCTTTCTTAAACTATTTATTTAGGTTTTAGGAAACCTATACCTTAATTTCTTTTATCTAATATTCCGTCAATTAGTCCATATTCTAAAGCTTGCTGAGCTGTCATATAGTTATCTCTTTCTGTATCTTTTTCAATTGTTTCTAAACTTTGACCTGTTCTATCACTTAATAATTTGTTTAATTTTTCTCTTGTTCTAACCATATGATCTGCATGGATTTTAATTTCAGTTGTTTGACCTGAAAGTCCTCCACCACCAATTAATGGTTGATGTATTAATATCTCTGCATTAGGTGTTGCAAGTCTCTTTCCTTTTGCTCCAGAAGCTAAAAGTACAGCTCCCATACTTGCTGCCATACCAATACAAATTGTTGAAACTGGGCATTTTATATAGTTTATTGTGTCAACTATTGCCATTCCATCTGTAATTGATCCTCCTGGGCTATTTATATATAAATTAATTTCTTTATCTGGATCTTCTGATTCTAGAAATAAAAGTTGTGCTACAACTAAACTTGCTGAAGCTGGATTTACATCTTCTGCTAAAAATATTATTCTATCTTTTAATAATCTTGAGAATATATCATATGATCTTTCTCCTCTACTTGTTTGTTCAATAACATATGGTACTAAACTATTATCTATCATTTACACTCTTCCTTTCTTTTACTTAAGTACTACAGTTATACTTATTTTTCTTCTATAACTATCCCTTAATATATACTAAAAAAAAATTTTTTTCAATATCTTTATTATAAAAAAACAATTAATTAATTATCAAATTTCGACATTTAGGAACAAATCTAAAAAAATTAAATTTTTTCAGTAAATTTGTTCGTGTACTTTCATCTTATATAATGAAAGTGGACAATATTTAATTTTATATTGTCCACTGCTTTTAATGTTATCTAAAACTTCATACTATTATATTTAAAATAAATTCCTATTCCAGCAATTGTAATGAAAAATACAGTTACAATTATTGTTCCTTTACCAGTATGTGGTAGAGATTTTGTTGCTTTTGTATCATCTACTTGATTAGTATTACTTGTTCTATCACTTCCATTTCTACTTGTTGTTCCACTATTATCATTTTTATTATTATTGTTACTATTTGATACTTGTTTTACTCCATCAATATATACTTCTATTGCTTGTGCTGATTCTACTGGTATTGCTTTAGCTACAAATTCTGAAGTACTATTTCCTTTTTTAGCAACTTCTTTTATGTATAAATATAAATTTGAATTTGTTTTTATATCTCCAAAATTTGATATATCATTAGTATTTATTGTAAATTCTAATTTATTATCAGAAAATTGTACTTTTTCAATTTTTACCCAATTTCTTACAGTACTATATAAAGCACTTGTTGATAAGAAATAATAGTATTCTAAGCTATCATTGCTATTATTTCTATTTACATTATTTAATGTTACATCCATTGTCATATAATCTTTTTTACTTGTATCATTAAAATAATATACCTTGACATTTTTTACATTACATTTAACATCACTAAATGTTGAATTTTTAGCTTTTTCTTGATTATTATTGTTATTATCATTATTGTTATTATTTCCATTATTGTCATTGTTATCATCATTGTCATTATTGTTATCATTGTTATTATTGTTATCATTGTTATTATTGTTATCACTGTTATTATCATTATTATCGTTACCTGCAGAATTTCCAGCTGATAATGTTGTAAAAGCTTTTATTGTAGAATTAGAATTTGGTATTCCTCCTTCAGATAATTCTTCTTGTTTTGAAAAATCTATCCAAATATTATTTTCAAAGCTGTTTGGTACTGTCCAAAAACATGTATTTTCTTTTACATTCACAATTCCATCATATGCTGTGTCTTTATAATTTGCTTCTGCTGCAATATCTAAACCTTCACTTCTTGTTCCTTTAATTTCTATAACTACAGCAAATTTGTTTGTATTTATTTCTATTGGATTTAAAAATTCAATTGTATGATATCCAGCATCAAAAGTTTCTGATTCTCCCTCTTTTAAAGCTACTTTTTGTAAGTTTTTAGGATCTTTACTTTCTCCATTTGGATTAACATATACCTTGCAAGTATATGTCTCTGGAGCATAAATAGATACTTCTGTTAAATATTCTTTTTTATCTGTTTGTTTTTCAAAAACATTTGATACATATGCTTTATTTACTAATAATGGAACTGCTATATCATAACCAAAATAATTATATTGATATATATTATCATAATTAACTTTATTACTAGCATTTTGAACTGCTGTTAAATATCCATAAATATTTACATCTTCATAAGATACATACATTATTCCATTATCACCGACATTAAGTTTAGCTGTATCTCCATCTATTTCAAAACCAACTTTTTGAAATAACTCTTTTACAATTTCACTTGGTATTTCTTCAGCTGAATTCCATCCTTGCTCACTACAAATATCCCTTAAATTTTTAAATATGTATTCTTTCATTTCTTCAAGAGTATATTCAATTTTTTCTCCCCAAGAATTTTTTATAATCCATGCTCCATTATTTTGTGGTCTATGCTCTTCTACAAAGTTTTCTGTACTATAGTCATCATCCCATCCTATTATTACTACATCATGATTTGCTTTGCATTTATTTTCATCATCACAATATATTGCTCCTGTATCATTATTACAATATTCTGAAAGCATTGATGCACCATATATTCCTGATTCTATTCCACCATAATTTTTAATATGATCTTTCATTCTTTCTTTTATTTCAGTTAAATCATCTTTTTTTACATCATATGAAGGAAAATATACTGTATCATATACTTGAGTTGCAACTTTTTTATTCTCAATTTCTGATATATCAATCATATTTTCATTGTTTTCAAATGGCATACTTGATTCTTCAACTGCTCCTACACCATTTGTAAGATATGCATAAGAAATAAAGCTATTTCCACCATCTCCAACTTTTCTATTAAATCCTAAATTATTTACTTGTCCATTATTGAAATTTCTGCTTGTTGCATACTCCATATGTCTTTCAGAAAAATCATATACTTTAGAAGTATTACCATTGTAATAATCTTTTAAAGCTAAATTTGTTTCTAATGATCCTAATGCTGCAAACGCCCAACAAGAATTTGTTTCTTTTTGATCTTTAATAACTATATTATTTGAAATATAATCTCTTAAATCATATTTTGATAATGTTGATGCTCCAACTGATGCTCCAAGATTTAAAGGATTATTAGATTTTGCAAATGTTTTTCTTATTTCAAACATTCTTGGTTCTAGAACTTCTTGTTTTTCTTCATCAGAAAGTTCTAGCCAGTCTTTATATTCTTTTGAAAGTTCTACCTCTCCTGCATAATCTATAAGTTCAGTAGTAGCAAATACATTTCCACTTAAACCTATAACTATTGCTAATAATAATAAAATACTTACAATTTTCTTTAGTTTCCCCATTTTAATACCTCTATTTTAAATTAAAACATATATTTTTAAGAAAATAACATATTTGTTATTTTCTCTTTTTATTTTACTTATAAAAAAAATAAAAGTAAATTGTTTTCTAGATTTGTGATATAAATGAAATACAATTTACCTTTTTGTAATAACTTTATAAATTATTTAATATAGAATTTTTTATAATTGCAAAACAATAATCATTCTAAATCTTTTTATAAAAAAAGAAAGTCTAAATTAGACTTTCCATGTTTTATATTATAATAAATTACTTTACAATCTATTTCTATAACATACTTTCATTATACTACTATTCAGCTTTTTTTGTTGTTTTTTTAGTAGTTGTTTTCTTTTCTGTTTTTTCTTCTTTTTTTGTTTCTTTCTTTTCTTCTTTATCTTCAGCTTTTTTTGTAGATTTTTTAGTAGTTGTTTTCTTTTCTGCTTTTTCTTCTACTTTTGGTTCAACTGTTTTTATTTTAGCATTATCTACTATTAAAGCTATTGCTTTTTCTGTTTTTACATTTTCTTTAACATTTTCAACTAAAGCTTCATTATCTTTTAATTCTTCTTCTTTTCTTCCATAGCTTGTAGCTAATTCTTTAATTTTTGCTTCAACTTCTTTGTCATCAGCATCTATTTTAGCATCTTTGCAAACTGCTTCTAATACTAATCTTAATTTTATTGATTCTTTAGCTGGCTCTACACTTTCTTTTCTAAAATCAGCTTTTGTTTTTCCTAACATTTGTAAGTATTGTTCTAAATTTATTCCTTGATATGCTAATCTTCTATCCATATCTTGTTCCATATTATCTATTTCAAGTTCTACCATTCCATTTGGAATTTCTACTTCTGAATCTTTTGCAACTGTTTTTACTGCTGATTCTTCTAACTGAGTTTTTGATGTTTCTTCATTTTGTTTTTCTTTTTTAGATTTAATATCAGCTTTTAATTCTTTTAATGTATCAAATTCACTAACATCTTTAGCAAATTCATCATCTATTTTTGGTAATTCTTTTTTCTTAATTTCATGTACAGTAACTTTAAATACTGCATCTTTTCCTGCTAATTCTTTTGAAAAATAATCTTCTGGGAATTTAACTTTTACATCTTTTACTTCTTCAGTTTTCATTCCTATAACTTGATCTTCAAATCCAGGAATAAATGTGTTACTTCCTAATTCTAATTCATGATTTTCAGCACTTCCACCTTCAAACGGAACACCATCAACTGAACCAGCAAAATCTATAACAGCTGTATCTCCTTTTTTAGCAGCTCTATCTGTAACAGTTATCATTCTACTGTTTCTTTCTGCCATACGATTTAATTCATCTTCTACATCTTTTTCTTCTACTTTATATTCTACTTTTTCTACAGAAATTCCTTTATATTTTCCAAGTTTAACTTCTGGTTTTGTAGATACTATTGCTGTAAATATTAATTCTTTTCCTTTTCCAATTTGAACTATATCTATTTCTGGTTTACTAACTACTTCTAATTTCTCACTTTTAATAGCTTCATCATATACTGATGGAGCAACTTCATTAAAAGTATCTTCATAAAAGATTTCATCTCCATAATATTTTTCTACTATATTCATTGGAGCTTTTCCTTTTCTAAAACCAGGAATATTAAAGTATTTTGCATTTTTATTAAATACTTTTTTCATTCCTTCATCAAATACTTTTGCTTCTATTGTAAATTCTAATTTTAATTCATTTTTATTTTCTGTCTTTTCTACTTTTACACTCATTTTATTTCCTCCATTTTCTTCCTATTTTTACAAATAGCTTTTATATTATATCACACTCAAAATAAAAATCAAGCTTTTTTAGTAATTTACTCACAATAATAAACACCTTAAACATTAAATAAAAATTTAATGTTTAAGGTGTTTTATCATAATATCAAATTATTTCATTATAAATTCTGTATAAAACTCTTGATTTCCAACTCTTTTAACAATACGATATTTTCCTTGTTCTAACTCACCATAAATCATTTCCCAAGAAGTTTTCATTTCTAAAATTCCATCTTTATTTACACCATATGCTAAATCAAAAAAAACATAATATTCTTCATTAATTGGTAGCATTTCCCAGTCACCATTATTATATTTATCTATCCTAAACCATTTTCCATACCAAAGTGGTTCCTCATTATTATCTTTAATTACAATAGTAGCATTAGTTTTTGTTAATGTATTTTCTTTAATATACATTGAAACATTCTTTAATTTTTCTTTAACTTGATTTGTCTCATTATTTGCAACTGTATTTTCAATTAAATGTACATTTGAACTAATATTATTTTGAAAAATATTTTTACTTATAAAAAATACTATACCAATTAAAATAATACATATTAGAATTACTAAAATTTTTTTATATAATTTCATTCATTTACTCCTAATAATTTACTGTGGTATCATAACAAATATCAAATACATGTTGACTAATGCGTGCTCCATAATTAAGTTCTTTATCGCCACAGCTATGTACACCTAAAACATAGTTATCAATATCATGTAATGGTGCCCCACTTTGCCCATCATCTGCATCTATTGTATAAGTAACATACCTATCAAATGGCTCAAGTATATTTCCTGTCATTTTATAATGTTATATTTTTTATATAATATCTCAAATAATTATTTTATATCACTATAATAAAAGTGTGTCAACAGCATTTTTCGCCACTTTAAAATCCACTTTTAGCTATCTTATAATATTAATTTTAATATATTTTTCTAAGAGAAAATGTGCCTTTGCCTTTTATAGCAAACGCACATCATCTCAAAACTCTAAAACTAGATTACGTACTGATTATAAAACTTTAAGCTACTACACCTGATTTCTGCTATAGCGAATGTCTGCTGTTATATGTCATCCTCGCCAACTGATTACTGGTTTCTGCTCAATTACGAATATATTTCATCCAGTAAATCATTTCCCTTTCTGTCATCTTCGTCCACTTTTTTGATAGCCTCTAAAACTACCTCCAGCTGTTCATCTGTGGGCTTGCTGACAAAAAAGATTTCCAGACAACGATGAAAACCCATATCTTCAATCGAGTTTTCAAACCAAATAAAAAATGTAACGACCACACCTGCTATCATCATCTCCACAAAGGAAACGTGGTAAAGATCATCAATTTTCACCAGCGAAAGACCTATACATGCAAGAAACCATAAAAAAAAGGCACTTCCATAATTGACAATTATTCTATCTTTGTCCATCATGGAGCTTTTTCTCATTTCTGCGATAGTTGGCACTCTCCGGAATTTCTCATATGCGTTTCTTCCCATATTCATAGCAGCATACATCTGCTTCTCTGCCTTGAAACCTTTGTTTTTCACCATCTTTACCAGCAAAAATATAAAATTGGTAAATTTGTGATCCCAAAAATCCCACATAACAAACAGCAATGCTGCAGAAAACAAACCATTTTGAAAATAGGCAAAAAATGCAAAAAAGGTTGAAAGCAACACAAGATAGAACATAGCAATCTTCCACCATTTTTTAGGAGAATTGTATTCCTCCTTTACAATGGAAAAAAAGCTTGGTCCAATGGCATCTGTCCTCAGGAGGTTGAAAGCTTCTGTTCTTATCTTTTCACCTTCCCTGACCGCCTGTACCGCCATATTCTCGCAGCTTGGTACATCAAATGCTACTCCGTTTCTGGTTGAAATTCCCTCCAACCGTATTCCTCTTGATCTCATTACGTCACCTGTCCTTTCTTAATCCTAGAAATTATTTAATTGTTCCAGCCATAGTAAAGTATGAATTATCACTTCCTTTTTTCTAATATTTGGCTAGTTAATATTATATCATGTTTACATAAACTATTCAAGAACTATATCTTTGTTCTTGTGTATAACTTAGCTGTAGCTCACAACATTCTCACAAGTAAAAATGTACAAATGTTGGCGAAGCTTTTACTTAATAGAAAACGCAAAACACTTCTCTACTAAATAAAAAACACCTTAAACATTATCATCTAATGTTTAAGGCATAATTTATAATTATATATATG